>DASPNN010000206.1:0-4987 GCA_035626495.1 Chryseosolibacter sp. | reverse complement strand
GGGGAGAAAAAAACGATTACAAGGTTACGCAGGTTGATTACCAGTCCGGCGATGTAGCGGGCATCAAATCCGCCACCATAGAGATCGACGGACCGTTTGCTTATGGCAAGTTGAAGTCCGAGATCGGGGTGCATCGGCTTGTCCGGATCTCACCGTTTGATTCCAATGGCCGCAGGCATACGTCGTTTGCTTCCGTTTTTGTCTATCCAGTCGTGGATGAAACCATCAACATTGAAGTGAACCCGGCAGACATTGAGATCCAGACCTCGCGATCGGGCGGCGCCGGTGGGCAGAATGTCAATAAGGTCGAAACAAAAGTTCAGCTTACCCATAAGCCGACGGGGATAGTGATCGTCTGCCAGGTTGAACGTTCACAGCACGCGAACCGGGAGAAAGCGATGCACATGTTGAAATCGCGTTTGTATCAACTCGAGATGGAAAAACGCAATGCCGCACGCGACAAGATCGAAGCCGGAAAAATGAAAATAGACTTTGGCTCACAGATCCGCAACTACGTCCTGCACCCTTACAAGCTCGTAAAGGATGCGCGCACCGGTGTGGAGCGCACCGATGCTCAAAATGTACTCGACGGGGACCTGGATGACTTTATCAAGGCATTTTTGCTCGGGGCACAGGAGGCCGCCCAGCCGTCTTGATTTCAACACAGATCTACTCCCGCGAGTTTTGGCTGTTGTGTGCAAGCTCATTGTTGTTTTTCGCCAGCTTCAACATGTTGATCCCGGAGCTGCCTTCTTACCTGACTTCGCTCGGCGGACAAGATTACAAAGGCCTGATCATTTCCTTATTTACAGCAACAGCGATGTTGTCGCGTCCATTCAGTGGCAAGCTTGCCGACCGCATCGGCAGAATTCCCGTCATTGTTACAGGGTCCGCTGTCTGTTTTATCTGCAGTCTTTTTTATCCGTTGCTTTCATCGGTCAGCGGATTTTTGCTGCTCCGGTTTGTCCATGGTTTTTCGACCGGGTTTACGCCGACCGGGCAGGCTGCGTACCTGGCTGACATCATTCCGCCGGATCGACGTGGCGAGGCCATGGGGTTCCTCGGCACTGCGGGAACGCTTGGCATGGCCGGAGGTCCCGCCATCGGTGGCTTGCTTGGGAATCATTTTTCCCTCAATGCCGTTTTCTATTGCTCATCCGCGTTTGCACTCTTGTCAATGGCCATTGTCTTTAATATCCGCGAGACGCTTGTGGAGAAACACCGTTTTCATCCGGCGCTGATCAAAGTTCAGCGTCGCGATCTTTTCGAACCCCGCGTACTTACTCCCTGCCTGGTGATGGTATTGTGCTCCTTCGCGTACGGAGCCGTTTTTACGGTCATTCCCGACTTTGGCGAATTTACGGGTATCAAAAACAAAGGACTTTTGTTCACTTACCTGACCGTTGCGTCCCTGCTTGTCCGGTTGATCGGAGGAAAAGCTTCCGACCGCTTTGGCCGTAAGCCCGTCTTGTATGTCTCTACGCTGCTGATCGTCGTTGGCATGCTGTGTATTGCCCTCGCGGAATCCCGGATGTTGCTGATCGTCGGAGTTACAATTTACGGGCTTGGACAGGGGACGACGTCACCCACACTGCTGGCATGGGCTACGGACTTGAGTGCGGCGGAAAATAAGGGGCGGGGGATCGCTTCGCTTTATATCTTTATGGAATTGGGCATTGGTCTGGGTGCCCTTGGTGCGGCAATGATCTATGCGAACAAGCCTGAGAATTTTTTTGCCACGTTTGTCGTCTGTGCTTCATTGTCGATGGTGGCCTTTCTATACCTGGCAATCATTCGTAAACCTTACCTGACGCGCCCATGAGAAAAACTTTCTTGTTTCTGTTTTTTGGCACGGCAGTCCTTCATTTGATTGCCCGGCTGTTCCCCGGCGACGTGTTCATCATGGCGACAAAGCCGATGTTGATGATTTTGCTCGGCGCCTACTATCTCGCTGCTTCCTCATCCGACAGGTCGGTGACAGTTTTAGGTGCGTTGCTTTTCTCTTTGGTCGGAGATGTATTGCTTCTCAAAGATGAATATTTTATTGGTGGACTCATCTGCTTTCTGCTTGCGCATCTTTTTTATATTCTGGCTTATGCCCAGCATCAGGAAATCCCCGATGACGATCGTGGCTTGCGCGGAGTTCAGCGCATCAGGCTTGCGTTTCCGATTGTCCTGGCGGGCACAGGCCTCATCGTAATCTTGTATCCGGTAATCGGAGATCTCAGAATTCCGGTGATGATATACGCGCTTGTTATCACGATCATGGTACTGAAGGCGCTTTACCGCTATGGAAGGACCAGCACGACGAGCTTTGTGCTTGTATTTGGCGGGGCAGTGTTGTTTATGGTGTCCGACAGCATGATCGCCATCGACAAATTTCTCGGCGGTGTTCCGGCCGCCGGATTTTGGATCATGCTCACCTACATTGCAGCACAATACCTGATCGTTGATGGCCTGATCAGGCATACCGAACTTGTTTCGCGCGGGCAATAAAAAAAAGGGTACATCGCTGTACCCTCCCACATCTATAGGCTGATTCTAAATTTTTCTGAGTTTTCCGCTTCCGGATGCATTGCTATTTACTTTATTGGGGTTGCCTTTGTAAGAAACACTTCCGCTTCCGGATATGGTGGCATCGAGTTCATTTTTCACATTGATTTCAACATCGCCCGATCCGGAAATACGGACTTCGCAACGGTTCGTCTGAAGGTCGGCCGCCAGCACCTTGCCAGAACCGCTGATGGCAGCCCGGATCTCATCGGCCGAGCCGCTTCCCAAAATCTTGCCGGAACCGGAGACCGATACATCGACGTCGTTTTTTACAGCCAGCGTCATATCAACCTTACCGGAACCGCTGATATCGCTATTGAAACGCTGACACTTTCCTTTTATGAGAATGTCACCGGATCCGGAGACGTCTGCCTCGACCTCGCCGGTAGCATCGACTTCCAACGTCAACGATCCGGAACCACTCACTGCAAGATCAAGGTCCCCGGCGGTCATTCTTCCTTCGCCAATTATATCGCCCGAGCCGCTGACACTAACTGCTTCAATATTGGGGACCGTAACGTACACGGTGATCTCGTCGCCGTCATTCCACTTCCAATCAAACCAATCGTTTCCTTCCTTCCCGATGATGAGCTTGCTCCCCTGTACCTCTGTCTCAACCTCTTCCAGGATCTTTTTATCGCCCTCGAGCTCGACTTTTTGCGGACTACCTTGCTTGAGATACAACTTACCGGGAAAACGGAAAGATATCTTCGTAAAGCGATCAACTGTGCGGGTTTCACGGCTTTGTGCATTGACCATCGTGGCGGACAGTAACAAAACAAAAAAGCTGGTTAAAATGCGGTTTTTCATATCAAATCGATTGGTTTCCTAATAGACTTCAAGCCGGCAGAAAGGTTGCATCTGACCGCCCCTATTCTTTTCTTTGACGCAAAATCATCGTCTTTCGTTACCAGGTGGTCTATTCTTTCAAAACTATCCAGGAGCCGGCCGAAGGGTTGTATAAGGAAAAGGGCAGCAAATTCGTGTCGTTTGCCTACCCTGTGACGGATGAAGCCGCCGTTCGCGAAATAATTTCCACCCTTAAAAAAAAATTCTATGACGCCCGTCACCATTGTTATGGATGGATGCTTGGTGCGGACCGAAAAAATTTCCGGGCTTTCGACGATGGCGAACCCAACCACAGCGCCGGTAACCCGATCCTGAACCAGATCAGGTCGAGACAGTTGACGGATGTGGTGGTGGTCGTGGTCCGCTATTTCGGCGGCGTGAAGCTTGGCGTAAGCGGCCTCGTTGGCGCCTACCGCGCTGCGGCTGAAGATGCGCTCAATCATGCCGTTGTCGTTGAGAAGGACGTTGTTAGAAACCTCTGGCTGGGTTATGATTACACGGCGACCACGCAGGTCATGAAGCTGGTCAGGGACTTTGATGTGCGTATTATTTCTCAGGTATTTGCCGATGACGGATCCATCGAAATTCAATTTCGGCTGCGCGATGAAGATAAGTTATTGAAAAAACTTTTTCTGCTTCGCGAAACGGGAACGAAGATCAGCTGGCGGGATGGGCCGTAGGAGCAGACCCCGCCAGCCGCGCCCGTTCTTTATTCAGCGTGGCGCGGGCCGCGAGTATGGCGACTAGGGTGAGGATTGCGCCAAGGATCATCGGAGCACCGGGATAAAAGATTGGGGCAGCGGTGCCGGTAAACAATGCAAATGTGGTGGTCATAAGCGGCGGACCGACGATTGATGTCAGGCTGATCATGCTTGTAAGTCCGCCCTGCAGTTCCCCTTGCTCGTTTGCCGGAACGGCTGTGGAAATGATCCCCTGAATCGCCGGTCCTCCAATCCCGCCAAGGCAATAGATGACTGTGAACACAAACATCATCCAGCTTTGGGTTGCCAGTGCAAACAGCACGAACCCAATCGCGTTGAATCCAAGGCCGACGTAGACGCTGCGTTCCCGACCGAGCTTCGGAATAATGACGCGGATCAGGAACCCCTGCACAATGGCAAAGACGGCTCCCACTACCGTGAGCGATATTCCAATCATCGCGCTGTCCCAGCCGAATTTTACGGTGGTATAATACGCCCAATTCGTTTGCACCGCGTGCGCGGCGATGTAGACCAGCACCAGGGAACCAACCAATCCGAATATCACAGGGTATTTTTTCAGGTGTGCAAGACTTCCCTTGGGATTGGCACGTTTCCAGTCGAATTTTCTTCTGTTTTCCGCAGCCAGAGATTCAGGCAAAACAAAATATCCGTAGAGCCAATTTAACAAAGTGAATCCGGCGGCCACCATAAACGGCACGCGTGATCCGAAGGTACCGAGAAAGCCCCCGACCACCGGACCGATGATGAACCCCAAACCAAATGCGGCGCCAATGATGCCGAAATTCTGTGCGCGTTTTTCCGGTGTGCTGATGTCGGCGATGTATGCTGATGCCGTTGTAAAGCTGGCCCCCATGATGCCGGCA
>DASPNN010000205.1:0-2392 GCA_035626495.1 Chryseosolibacter sp. | reverse complement strand
GCGTGGCGAAAGTCATGGAGTACACGGTGTCGAACGCCACCGGTGATGTAATTATCAAGGATGGCGTGGCAAACCTCAGCGGGCTGAAGTTTAACATGCTCGGCGGTTCCTTTGTAATGAACGGCAAGTACGACACGCGGGACGTCGCCCATCCGAAATATGATATGTCCATGAAGGTCGAAAACCTTTCAATTCAGCAGGCGGCAACGTCCTTTGATGTTGTTCGGACTTATGCACCGATTGCCGGGCTGGTCAATGGAAAGTTCGGGACAGATTTCAAGATTGCCGGCGAGCTTCAGCCGGATATGATGCCGAAAATGGAAACCGTAAATGGAGGTGGGCTTATCCGCATTGCGCAGGCGTCGCTGAAGCAATCAAAACTGGTTGCGGGCATCACCTCCTTGACAAAGCTTGAAAACTCCGACGAAGTCACCCTGAAGGATGCACTGATGTCTGCCACGATCGAGGGTGGTAAATTGACCGTCAAGCCATTCGATGTAAACTTCGGCAGCTACAAAACAACCGTGGCGGGAAGCACAGCCATGGATGGCGGAATCGATTATACATTAAAGATGAATGTGCCGGCCAACAAGTTGAGCGCGCAATTCAACTCGCTGACTTCAAAATACACAGGCGGCAAGTCTGACCCGAATGCCCCGGTGCCTGTGACGATCGGTGTGGGAGGGAAATACGACGATCCTAAAACCCGGCTGATCATGGACGAGCAAAAAGAGCAGGCGAAGGAAGCCGCAACTAACCTCGCAAAAGAGGAAGGGACGAAAGCTTTGGAAAAGGCTGTCAAAGGAACGGAGGCGGAGAAGATCGTCGGCGGAATCCTCGGCAAGAAGGATACGGCATCAGGCGATACTGCGAAGGCCGCGACCCCGGTCCAGGATGTGAAAAAAACCGTTGAAAACGAGGCTAAAAAGAAGATTCAGAACCTGCTGAAGAAGAAGAATTAACGGACGGAATTGATCGACAAACGCATGCCTTTTACGACGAAGTGAAAGGCATTTTTTTTACGTAACCACTCCTTATTACGGTTCGGCGGCGGCGGTGGCCCGTTCAACGTCGATAAACTCATTTCGTTTGCCTTGCCAATTTTGTCCTTCGGTAGAAGGTATTCAACCTCACCTAACACAGTATTATGAGTAGCAAAATTATTTGGAGGATTGTCTGGTTGATCCTGGTGCCATTTTTCTATTCCGTATTCCTTGCTTTATAGAACCCATCGAAGTCAAATTCATTTTTTGGATGCGTTGGGGCAACACGGATGCCTGAGGCAAAAAAATAGCCGTTCAAAGACGGCTATTTTTATGCGGTTAGTTGGTAAGCTGAATTTCCTCGCCTTCTCTGTTTAGAAACTTGAACTCGGTAATGGCCATGGAGGTATCCTTGACCATAGTGACCCAGCGTTTGTATTTGAAGTACCATCGCATGCGCTGCGAAATCAACCCGTGCGTGAAATATGCGTAGAGGTAGGGATGAACTGCCAGCACAAGGTGTTTCTCGTTTTGCTTGACGATCAGATGTTCAATATTCTTTTCAACGAGGTCGGAAACCAGAATCGACGCTGAGATTTTGCCGGTGCCATTGCATGTCGGGCACACCTCTTTGGTTGCGATGTTCATCTGGGGACGCACGCGTTCGCGCGTGATTTGCATCAGCCCGAATTTCGAGAGCGGAAGTACCGTGGATTTGGCTTTGTCGTCCATCATCTCCTCCTTCATGACCCGGTATATCAGTTTTTTGTTGTCCTGGCTCTTCATATCGATGAAGTCGACAACAATGATCCCGCCCATATCCCTCAGACGAAGCTGCCGCGCAATCTCCTTGGCTGCCTCGACGTTGACAGACAGTGCTGTTGTTTCCTGGTTTTCCTCACGGTTGGATTTGTTGCCACTGTTGACATCGATGACGTGAAGAGCCTCGGTGTGTTCGATGATCAGGTATCCACCGCCTTTGAGGCTAACGGTCTGGCCGAACGCAGATTTGATCTGCCTTTCGATCCCGTAGTGTTCAAATATCTTCGCTTTGCCGCCGTGAAACTTGACGATCTTCTCCTTGTCAGGCGCGATATTCTTGATGTAAGCGCGCACTTCGTCGTAAGTTTTCTTATCATCGACGACCACGTTGTCGAATGACTCATTGAGCAGGTCGCGCAACAGGGACGAGGTTTTGTCGAGCTCGCCGATGACTTTGTCGCGCGGATTTGCCTGGGGCAGTCTGGTCATTCCATCCTCCCAGGTTTTAACCAGGTTCCGGAGGTCTTTATCGAGTTCGGCTACTTCCTTGTTCTCGGCTACCGTACGGATGATGACTCCGAAGTTTTCAGGCTTGATCGATTGGATCAGCCGCAGCAGTCGTTTCCTTTCTTCGCTGCTGGTAATTT
>DASPNN010000204.1:0-5179 GCA_035626495.1 Chryseosolibacter sp. | reverse complement strand
TCCCGTCGTCACGCGACTGTTTTTTCCAAAAGGCACCAAGGTGCTAAGTCACGGACCTCGATTTTTTTCGACCGTATTTCTGGACGAGCGCGGCAGCAGCAGAACGGACAATGAGACAGTGCTGGTTTATGTCTGGACCTTGCGCACGCAAAGCACATTCGCCGTATGGTGTGCCGACAACTATGTCAAGTTATTAAGCCCTTTCGATCCGACGAATTCCGGACTTGATCAACTGCCCTCCGGAAGCCGTCACCACTGGTTTGCGTACGGTTTCGATTATTTCTCAAAGCCACAACAACTATTTACCTATAGTTTCTCCGGCCGTGCGGGCGGATATTATGCAGATGGGAGCCGGCTAAATTTCACCAGCGAACTCGGTTATAGGTTTCAGCCTTTCGTCAGCCTGCTGGTGAACAGCACTTACAACTACATCAATCTGCCCGAACCCTGGGGGCAAAGGACGTTTTGGCTAATTGGTCCGCGCCTGGACGTGACAATGACGAACAGACTTTTCTTTACAGCGTTCGTTCAATATAACGAGCAGGTCAAAAACGTGAATCTCAACACCAGGCTTCAATGGAGATACCAGCCGGCATCCGATTTATTCATTGTATATACCGATAACTATTTTGCCGACTCGTTCCATGTCAAGAACCGGGCCCTGGTGATTAAATGGACCTACTGGTGGAACATTTAATCTGTTCATTCACCACCTATCAGCATAACCTTCCTTTTGATGAAAAGCGGTGGAACATTGGCGGCGATTGTTAATACCTTCAGTCTTTGCAATCAATTTTTATGAGATCCATGAGAAGAACACTGTTGATTCTGTTCGTCGTACTTTACGTCACTGATCTTTTGCGCGCGCAGGACGGGTCGGCGCAAGCGTCCTCCGATCTGATCCGGTCTTATCAACAACGTAATGCGATGGCATCTTCGTCGCTGATGCGATCTTACCCCGTCCGAAATGTGGGACCAACCATCCAAGGCGGACGCATCGTTGATATCGACGTCAACCTCAGGAACCCGAAGGAATTCTATGTGGGATACGCCTCCGGTGGGATCTTCAGAACGGTTAATAATGGGATCACATTTGAACCGGTGTTTGACCACAACGACGCGCTTGGGATCGGTGACTTCGCCCTCTCGCAATCCGATCCGGCGATCCTTTATGTCGGCACCGGTGAAAAGAACAGCAGCCGTTCGAGCTACGCGGGATCGGGCGTTTACAGAACCGGAGACGGAGGAAAATCTTGGACACATTGTGGCCTCTCTGAAAGTCATCACATCAGCCGCGTCCTGATTCATCCCGGGGACAACAACACGGTATGGGTAGCGGTCATTGGCTCCTTGTACACCAACAGCCCTGACCGCGGGGTTTACAAAACGACGGATGGCGGAAAGAGCTGGAGAAAAACGCTTTTTGTGAATGATAGCACAGGCGTAATTGATCTCGTAATCAACCCCGCCAATCCCGACCAGCTTTTTGCCGCTTCGTGGGAACGTACAAGGAAAGCATGGCACTTCAAAGGAAATGGCGCGGGATCCGCGATCTACAGGTCCGACGACGGCGGTCAGACGTGGAAGATCAGCAGCAACGGCTTTCCGACCGGCAAAGACGTAGGGCGCATCGGTCTGGATATCAGCCCCGCAAAGCCGAATATTATCTATGCCATTCTCGACAATCAACAGGAGGTTGAAGACAAAAAAGAAGAGAAAACAGGAGACAAGCTCAGGATTGAAGATTTCAGAACGATGTCAACGGAAACCTTCCTGAAGCTCGACGACAAGAAGCTCGATGACTTTTTGAAAGACAATGGCTTTCCTAAGAAGTATACGGCCGAAATAGTCAAACGCGAAGTGAGGGAAAACAAATACAGCCCCAAAGCGATCGGTGATTACTTCGGCAGCGATGCCAACGCCAACTTGTTCCGCACAAAGATACGTGGAGCCGAATTGTACCGTTCGGAAGATTCCGGTCAAAGCTGGAAAAAAATGAACAGCTATGATCTTGATGGGGTATTTTACACTTATGGATATTACTTCGCTGAAATGGAAGTTGCGCCGGACAACGCCGACCTGCTGTACATTTACGGAGTCCCGCTGCTTAAATCCCGTGACGGCGGGGCTACCTGGCATCGGATAGACACACTGGAAGGCGTGAACGACATACACGTCGATCACCATGTCTTGTGGGTTGATCCAAACGACTCCAGGCATCTGCTGCTAGGCAACGACGGAGGCTTGTACCAAAGCTACGACGAAGGTGCGAACTGGATGCACATCAATAATATGTCCGTTGGACAGTTCTATACGGTGAACGTCGACATGGAAACACCCTACAATGTGTATGGCGGACTACAGGACAACGGCGTGTTGAAAGGCTCCAGTAAATCCATCCCCAATCAAACGCGGCACTGGGAGCCGATCTTCGGCGGCGATGGGATGTGCGCAGCACCGGATCCCCGTAACAGCAAACTGGTCTACACCGGTTTTCAATTTGGAAACTATTACCGCCTCGAGCTGGATAAAGGAAAAACCACAAAGATTACGCCCCAACATAATATTGGTGAAACACCACTGCGCTGGAACTGGCGCACGCCGCTGTTTCTCAGCAAGCATAATCCGGATATCGTATACACGGCGGCAAACAAAGTTTTCCGTAGCATGAGCCGGGGAGAAAACTGGGAAGTGATCAGCGCAGACCTCACTACAAACCGTCCTCCGGGCAACGTGCCGTTCTCAACGATCTCGGCCCTCGCGGAGTCGCCCCTGAAATTCGGACTCCTGTACGCAGGTACCGATGACGGAAATGTTTGGGTAAGCAAAGACGGGGGCGGCCAGTGGACACCAATCTCCGCCGGACTCCCGGCAAAAAAGTGGGTTAGCTACATCAGTCCTTCCCCCGATAATGACGCAACAGTTTTCATAGCGCTGAACGGCTATCGGGATGATGATTTCAAAACCTATCTTTTTATGAGCACCGACTACGGATCCACCTGGACTTCCGTGAAAGGAAATTTACCGGAATCCGTTGCCAATGTGGTCATTCAGGATCCCATGCAGCCTTCGATTCTGTATTGCGGACTTGACAATGGTACTTACGTCTCACTGGATCGCGGCGCAACCTGGCACTTGTTTAACAATATGTTGAACGTCCCTTCTTATGACATGATCGTCCATCCGCGCGAAAATGAGCTCGTCGTAGCCACACACGGCCGAAGCATTTTCGTCGCAGACATCAAGCCTTTGCAGTCTGTTGCCAAAGCAGGCGCGAACACCGGTGTGATTGCCTATGAACCGGAGCCCATCAGGTACAGCGAAAAATGGGGTCAGCGCGAATATGAATGGGCCAGAGCCAATGAACCGAAGATCACCATACTGTATTATGTCGGGCAGCCGGCTTCGGCAGTGAACGTCGAGATCTACGATGAAAAGAATGTATTGCAGCGCCGGCTCACCGGGGATGGCACTCGAGGATTTCACCAGCTTACCTGGGACGTGCGCGGGTTACCACCTGCGCCCGGCAAGAAGGCCGGCACCAAGGCGCCGGCCGAACCAAAATATGTGGCGAAAGGAAAATACAGGGTTAAATTTATGAACGCAGCTTCAACCAGCGAGGTGACCGTCGAAATCAAATAGATCTTTCAGTGTGATTTAAAAACGAATAATATGAAACAGCTTGTGACCAGATCCCATTTCCTGAAGAGTTCGCTTGCCACTGTTGCCGGACTCACCTTGCCGTTCGCGTCGCGATCTGCGGCGCAGCAGGAAAAGCCCGCGCCAATAAAACTTGAGATTGTGAAAGAATTTGTTGGCGTCGCACATGGCAAGTTCGATCGCCTGAAAGAAATGCTGGAGAACGACCACTTGTTGCTGCATGTTTCGTACGACTGGGGTGGGGGCGATTACGAATCGGCGATCGAGGCAGCCGGTCACGTTGGTAATAAGCAAATCGCCGCCTATCTCCTTGAAAAAGGAGCGCGATATAATCTTTATCTTGCCTGCATGTTGGGTCATCTCGAGATTGTCAGACAAGTGCTGACTGTCAATCCTGGCCTGCTTAACTCAAAAGGTCCCCATGGTTTCACCATGCTCCATCATGCCCAACGCGGGGGCGAGGAATCCCAGGCCGTGGTCGCCTACCTCGAGTCGCTCGGCGCAAAAGAAACCAAGATCGATTTTTACGCGAGTCGCTGATCGCTTACTCGGCCCGGTCCCTGCAGGCATTGCAAAGTGCGCTGCCCGCGCGGTCGACCGTGGAAATTGATTCGGCGGCGTCCTGCATCGGACAGCCATCGTCATCACAATGCGGAAGCCCGAGATTGTGACCGAGTTCGTGGATGGCTACCTTTTTCAGCCTTGTAAACAAAAGAGAGCGGTTGTTTCTGCCGAGGCGGAAGGTAGAAACTACACACGCTGGTCCTGGCCTGTAGCCGTATCCGAAAACCCCCCAGTCGCGGTACTTTTCAGCGGGCTCCTTGACCTTTCCGAATTCCGTTTTGGTAACGGAAATGTCCTCCGAGGTAATGGCAACCATATGGTCAACTGAATCGGGCTTTATGCGCCGGAGAAATTGCAGGATCGAGTCGGCGCGGTACCGTGGTGACTTGATTGCCACCTTGAACCGCGCGGGGATCGCCGTCCTTTTCATGACGTGGATCGCGAAAGGGAACCCGGATCGCAACGCACTGGCTACTGTATCTATGTCATGCTGCGCTACGATGCCCAGCGGAACGACCATGATCTGTTTTTTTTTCTGCGATTGTCCACACGACACTATAATGAGCGGCACGCATAAAATCAGCAGGCGTTTCATTTGACGGCGAGATATTGCGCGACGTGCGCTTTCAACAATGGGAAGAACGCAAGAAACTCTCCGCGGAATGCGTCGTAGTGGGTTGTGAGATCGACAACAGCCTGCTCCATTTTCGATTGATAAGGTGTTCGCCGGGCCATCCCCGACAATGCGCGACCGATTCCTTCAACAGCCGCATAATTTGACAACCAGTTGCCGCCGATCATGTAGGGCAGCATATACCGTACACCGCCCGGAAGAATGGCATCGTGCTTTGAAATGGTTCGGTACACCTGCTGCGCGAAAACCTCCAGCGCCATCGGATGAAATTGATCCCATTGTCGTGCAAGGAAATGATCGTAATAGACGTCAACTATGACG
>DASPNN010000203.1:0-2821 GCA_035626495.1 Chryseosolibacter sp. | reverse complement strand
GGTCGAGTATGATCTTCAGGCCTCCGATCGAAGGGGCCGCCTGTCGTACAGCCGCATCGGCAGACGCGGCATCGACCGTTAGCCACCCGGGTAGATGGAGACCAAAGCCCGCAAGCATCGAAGTGAAATACTCGGACCACGAAATTGCAACGACCATGTTCGACACAGCATATTCCAGTATCAGGGCCCAGCCGATGATCCAGGCGAAAACTTCGCCGAAGGAAACATAAGCATAGGTATATGCACTGCCTGATACCGGGACCGTTGAGGCAAACTGCGCATAGCTTAAGGCCGTAAAGACACACGCGATCGCCGTAAAAACAAAAAGCATCGATACCGCCGGACCGCCATTAAAACTCGCACGGCCAATGGTGCTGAAGATCCCTGCTCCGATAATGGCAGCAATTCCCAGCGAGGTCAGGTCGCGGACCCCCAATACCTTTCTTAGGCTTATTCCGTGCCCCTCGGTGTCGGCGTCACGGACAGTAGATTCGACAGGTTTTTTTCGTAAAAGCGAGTTTAGCATGTACAGCGCGGTTTAGGTGGCACGAAAATAAGAAAATAAAGCATTTAACGGATTGACCATATTCAAGCCGTCAGTTAACAATCCGCGAACCGTTATGAAGATTTTATTTAACTTACAGACGCCTTTAGCGCAAACCCTTCAACTGGCTAAACTTTTTGGGCAAAATGACATTTTTTGATGGATGTTACAGTGAACAATAAGAAAGGATCCGCAGGGCTGGAAGGGCCGAGAATTACGATAACGCCGGAGGAGATCAACACACTCCCCCTCAAGGTGTTTGACGGGAAGACATCTGTCATCAGTGACGCTGCAAAATTACCAAAGGTCATGCGGGAGGTTGAAAAGCACGAAGTCGTCGGATTCGATACCGAAACGCGCCCAAGCTTCAAGAAAGGCCAGATTTACCAGGTCTCGTTGCTTCAACTGGCGATTCCCGGAAAAGTCTTCCTCGTACGCGTGAATCATACAGGCGTCACGGAAGAGATTGCAAAATTTTTTGAGAACGAGAAAGTCATCAAGGCCGGGGTCGGAATCCGTGACGACCTGAAGGCACTTCAAAAGCACCGCGATTTTTTGCCGGTCAATTGTTACGATCTTTCAACGATCGCCAAGCAAGCTGGCCTCCAGGTGGAGAGCGTAAAAAAACTTACCGCCCTATTGCTCGGCTTCCGCATATCCAAAGGCGCGCAGACCTCAAACTGGGAAGCCTCAACCTTCACCCAGAAACAGATCGAATATGCAGCCACCGACGCGTGGGTCTGCCTTGAATTGTTTTTCAAATTGAAAGAGATACTTTCGAAGGAAATGAAGTGAGTTGCATTCCCCATTTTACCTCGCCAATATGAGCCAGATCAGAATCCTGGAGAAAAAAACATTATCGGAAAACTGGTATAAACTTTACAAGTACACATTCGAGATCACTGACAGCAGGGGCAAAGTACACGTTCAGAGCCGGGAGGCGTATGACCGTGGCAATGGCGCCGTCATCCTGCTTTATAACCCTGAGAGAAACACGGTGGTTCTGACACGACAGTTCCGCATGCCCACTTTCGTCAACGGTAACGCGGATGGAATGCTGATCGAAGCGTGCGCCGGGTTGCTCGATCAGGACAATCCCGAGGATTGTATTCGCCGCGAGACCGAAGAGGAGACGGGTTACAGGATCAGCGACGTTCAGAGAATTTTCGAGGCCTATATGTCGCCGGGGTCCGTTACAGAAATCCTGTACTTCTTCGTCGGCAGATATTCCGACGCTGAAAAAGTGAATGAAGGCGGAGGCGTGGACGAGGAAGAGAATATCCAGGTGTTGGAGCTTCCATTCGATCGCGCGCTGGAAATGGTCCGCACCGGCGAGATTCGTGACGCCAAAACCATTATGCTGCTTCAATACGCCCAGATTCACCGGCTGTTATAACCAGCTTCAATACGTAAGAAGACGTAACTTTTACTTAAATTACGTAGTTTTACGTTTTCAAATGACGCTGGATTTCAATACAGAAGGCAAGCTTACGTTCAACAGGTTCAGCAAGCTGGGCATGTGGTACATATTGGCGCTGAGCGTGATTGCGACAATTGCAATCATCGGCCAACTGCTCATCCAGCACCATCTCACAAGCCAGCTCAGTGATTCGCGCGTTGTAAACCTCGCCGGTACGCAGCGCTACAAGAGCCAAGGTATTGTAAAGATGTCTTTGCTGCTTTACGCGGACATGGATCACAAACATTTCAAGAATAAGGTGGCCACATTGGAAGAACTCCTGGAACAGTGGAAGAAGGGCCACTATGGCTTGCAGCGAGGCGATAGCGCATTGCAGCTTCCCGGTAACAACAGTCCCAGGGTCAAAGAAATGTTTGCCGATCTCGAACCTTATTGGATGAGTTTGTATACGAGCGCATATAAGATTATTGACTACAAGAAGGGGAATTCACCAGACACCGCCGGATTTCATCTGGTAATGAAAACACTGCTGGACAATGAGGCGATCTTTCTTAAAAAAATGGATGAGATCGTTTATCAGTACGATTCCGAAGCGCGCTTGAAAGTAGCACGGTTGAGTAAGCTGGAGTACGTGCTGCTCGGAATCTCGATCGTGGTCATCCTGCTGGAAATCATTTTTGTCTTCCGCCCGACCACCGTTCAGGTGAACAGGACAATCAATCAATTGATTTCTTCGGAGAAGAACGCCAAGAAGCTTTCCAAGGAAATCGGGGCGCTCTACAGCTCCCTGGAAAAATCCTACGAGCAGCTCTCTCAGGTCAATGAGCCGGTGGAAAATCCACGCGTCTACGCAAAGT
>DASPNN010000202.1:0-2790 GCA_035626495.1 Chryseosolibacter sp. | reverse complement strand
TCGGCGGCATCCAGGACGAAGAGCGGTTCAAAATCCGGAGTATTGTAAAAAGGGAGTTTTGTCATGCGGTCGCCGGTGCATTCAACGCAAAGGCTAACGGCCAACAAAGACGCTATCGGAAATATTGACACAATTTTTCGTTCCCAGCAATCCATATCGTCGGTTATTGATGATGACGTAATTTGTTTTGATCCTGCCATTGGGATCCCATACCTTTTGATGCCCGGAAGGCACGCCGTAATCGTAGTTGAGGTCGGAATACAATACTCCGTGTGGCATCCATTCCCTCTGGTTGCCATGGAATACATCGTCCCTGAAATGAAACTCGAATTGTTTGTTGCCGTTTTCAAACCACCCCCGGTGTGTTCCCTGCTTCCAGCCGTTCTCGGCAAATCGTATTGACTTCAACCTTCCGTTCGCGTGATATTCTCGCGCGATCCCGTGGTGTTTTCCATGGAGATAGGGCACCACCGATATCGTATCGCCTTTTTCGCTTAAAGAAAACACGATCGCCGTCACCGGCTTTCCGTCCGACAAAGCCAACCCTCCGCGCATGGTGATATTAGCCATGCGCTCGTTCACGTAGGGCAACGTTCGAACGGGCATTGTCATATCGCATGCAAATGCGACCAGCAGAAACCAGGCCACGGCCGGGCTACTTCGTCCATGTTCCGGGCGTACCATAATATCCGTTGCCATTGATGAACGGTGCGGCGCTTGTTGTGTGATAGTGATAGATGCCATCCGGGTAATCCGCCGTGGCGCTCGTGTGTCCGTGGTATTCATCGAGGTCGTCGTTCGTGATGGTCTGGCCATTTTCCAACGGACCGTATACCGGAAATCCGTCAAGCAGAAAACCGATGAGCGCGCTGCTCCCCTGCTGTGCCGTGATGTATTTTGGCTCAATGTGGTAGTGGTAATCGCTCGTTGGCGCGGGGTGACCCCCGTAAAGGTCGAACGAAGTGTACTCACCCTGACCGACGACGATCGGGGTATTCTGCGCGGCATACTGGTTGAAAAGCGGAATGCCATTGACGGCTACCCCAATCGTTGCCGTGCCGAGGGCCTGGTGGTTGGTGGCTCCTTTCGGATTACGGGGAATTTTGAATGTGTAGTTAAAAGAAGCGATCTTATTGGGCGCTTTGCTGAATCCAGGGCGCGTATCGGCAACATACATGGTTGATTCCCACTGCGTATCCTCGAAATAGGGGCTTTTGTGGTCAGGGACCGCCGTCGATTTTATGACGATGTAGTCACCCTCCGCGTAGACGTCGGTAGCGCCGTAGAATTTTGCGAACACCGCGGGGACTTCGTCATCTTCCCCTGTTTCGTCGTTGTCGTCACAACTCACTGAAACAAAAATTAAGAGCGGAATGGCGTAGAGAAAGATCCTGGTCATGGTCGTAAGGTTTAATGGAAAAAATAATCAAAGTCGAAGTTTTTTCATCGATATAGGATTAGACGGTGGCTGAAATTTTTTCCTGCGTCATTTTAGAAAAAAAATTGTTGGAGAAAACCGGGCCCGATCCGGTCAAATAAGAAGGATGGGTTGGAGTTCGGTCACCATGCCTAAGAATTCACGAAGGTTTATTCGAAGGAATCTTGATAGACCAGTTGACCATCACCGTTTTCCAGTTTGATATGGTCGACCGCGCCTGTACCGCCGAAGTTGTAAACAAGGCCGACCACTTTGCCGAAGTCTTCTTTAAATACTACGGTCCTGACCTCCCGTTCGCCGACATAGACCGTTGCATGTTTTTTGTTGACAGTGATCTTCAGATCCTGCCACTCGTATATGTTGCTGCCCAGCGCCGAAAGGTCGTTGCTCCCTCCATCCAGGTAAACTTCACCCATCTTGATGCCGGTGTTGCGTTCGCAGCCCTTGCCCATCATCCTGACAAAAAAAATGTGCGCCTCACAAATTACCACTGCTTCAAAACCCGGGCACGGCGTGTTGCTGCTGTCACAACGGACACGGGTCGTCAAAGAAAAATTATCACTTTGGATATCGGAAAATTCGCGGACGTTGTAGTAGCTCAACACGAATTCTTTGCCCATATCGATCGCTGCAGCTTCGAGGTCGGAAGCGGTAACATGCAAAGTTCCGTCCAAGAGATATGAGCGTTTTTTCAGGTACAGCGGATTCGAGTCGGTATAGGAATAACGTACCAGGGGCATCCACCCATCGGTGGTGATGTGAACGCGGAAACGCGTCAGGACCGAATCGTTTGCGATCAGCTTCGCCTTGTGGAATCCGGGATAGTAGTAGATAGCCGAGTAATAGTGTCCCGCCGGATCAATGGCCACCCTTTCTTCTTCGTTCCACGATTGCTGAAAGAAAAAACTGTCGGCCTCCACGTTGCTGAGGTCGTAATTGAAAATGATCGTGTTAGGCACGCCCTGGGAAACAGTCTTATTCCCCTTAAAGATGATGGGGCCTTTGACAATAGGTTTCGTCTTGGGGGAGTATGCGGAGCTCAAGGCAATGAGCACAAAAACAATTGCGGTAATGGCGAGCGCCGGCCAGACCATCCATCGTTTCGGTCTCCATCCCCTTTTGACCGCAGGTTGCGACATTTCTCCAGGCTGGGCCTGCAGACGAAATTCCTGCCAATCTCGGCAGCCGAGAACGGAGACCAACGCGTCCAGGGTTGAAGGGTGCGGAGTCTGCCCATAGTCCTTCTTCCAAAGCCTTTTCAGGGTGGACAAGCTCAACCTGACACCGGACTGTTTTTCGATTGCTTCAGCGAGGTATTCCAGGTCGCGCTGCCGCAATGCTCCATGTTCACT
>DASPNN010000201.1:0-3250 GCA_035626495.1 Chryseosolibacter sp. | reverse complement strand
CTAGAACAGCGAAGCCTGCACGCTTCAGCGAATCGATCACCCCAATTCTTGTCAACCGCAGCTTTTCGTAGGAGCTCACTTTCTGTATCCAGCCGTCGCCGGCTTTTTCGTGCAACAAATCCGTGACACGTACTTTGCCGGGAAAATATTCGAGGAAACACGTCAGGATGCGTTCACCATCGCTCTTGACGGGTATAAAACGACCTGTGTCCTCCAACCCGACAGCGTAGTCGCGGAACGTAAGCACGACCTTTCCTCCCGCTTGCAGGCTTTTGTGAATGTCGGCCAAAAGCTTGTCGACTTCATGGAAAGTATCAAGGTGGCTCAGGGTGTCGCCGCAACACAGTATCAAATCGAAGGGGGAAACTGTGTGCCGGGAAAATGCTCTCATATCGGCTTCTACGATCGTGACCGGAAGATCGCCACGGTTCGCGTTGAGCTCGGCAAGAAGCCGACCATTAAAGTCGAGGGCCGTTACTTCGAACCCGCGCTCCGCAAGGGCAACGGACTGGATACCACTTCCACATCCCAGGTCCAGCGCCTTCCCGGGTGAAGCGATCCCGTGTTCATCACAAAATTTCCCGAACGCCGCTTTCAGGGTCGTAAAATTGCCCGTCATCCAGGAGTAAAATCCCGCCAGGTGATCGTCATAGTGCGACTTGACCGTTGCCATATTAGCTGCAACTTAATCAAAAGGCGTTTGCCAGGTAAGACACGCCTCCTCCTTCGTGAACCTTTGTGCCTTCGCGCCCTCGTCGCAAACTTCTTCATCCTGCTTGGTCCGGTATTCAGATTATTCCGGCGCCTAGCGCCACCGTAAGATCCCCGGACACCTCCTGACGCGCGCGCTTTTTTTGGGATGAACCTCCCCATTTATCTTACCTGATAATCAGCGTATAGAATAAAGCAGCAGGCACAAAATTTATAGCTGGTACGACAGACGGGTTTTTGACCGGATTGGAAGCTGCTGTATAATGATCGATAAGCGGGGGGAAGCAGCCGTTCAAATGCTATTACGACCGATGAAATCAAATTTTGAATTAAACAGCCGCTTATTTAACTTTACTGTACAGGTGAATTTATCCCTTTATTGTCTCACCCTGTGGTTTTGTCACGTGCGGAAGATCATAAAGTCGAGACCGCCTGCCCACCCCCCTTTAGCTGATAGATTTTTTAGCCTGAATAATGCCTTTCGCGCATTATATCAGGATTTAACGCTACACCACGTATGAAAAAGAGTTTGGGAATTGTCTGTGGATTTCTTTTGTCGTTGTTATTTGGGTGCCAGGATTTGAGGGAAGACGCCCGCAATACTCCGTTGGATCTGTCATTTTATAAGAATGTCGGGAAAGAAATACCGTTCGAGCTGGGCATGCGGTGGCGCGCGGCCTACGAGCGGAAATATGCGTTGGCGCGTACGCAGACCACCGGTTTTTCCATCCCTGCCCTGCAGCTCACTACACTTTTGCAATCAACGCCGAACCTGACAGGCGTCGCTTTTCATTATGGCACGGACTTGCTGGGGGGCACACACGTCATCGCAATCCCGGTGGATGAGTCTCTGAGCTTGTGGTCGGTAATCCCGGGCCGCGTGTATACCGATGCCAACTCCGGGTTGTCGATTAGCCAGAGCACGGCGCAGGCTTGGGCGCAGCGCTACAAGAACGCGCATCCCTCGTCGATCTGGTTTCATTATTTCGGCAAAACAATTTTTGATGAGATCACTTCGTTGTCGTTCCTCCAGGCACTGGATGTGGCTCCGGCCTACAACGACACCGAGCAAACCGATGAGCTGCTGCTGATCGTGTTGGATAATAGTCTTACGGGAATTCTTGGCAGGTCTAAAGACGGTGAGACAGGTCGTGTTTACGATGCGTCGAATGCTTGTCCTCCCTGCCAGGTTAACTAAATTAGTGAAGACAGAAGAATGAAAGGTGCGAACATATCTGAGATCATAAGGATCGCTTCCAATGTCTCCGTCATATTTCCGCTGGCGGTATATCTGGCGAAGGCGAGCTATGCGTCGAAGCGCATCCACATCATCGGTATGCTGGTGATCGTGTCGGGCGTCTGCGATGTTGTCGGTATGTACCTTTTCCGGCAGAGCTCGGCCACCGCCGCGCTGTTCAACGCCTACTACGTGATCATGTTCGCGTTGATGTTCTGGTTCTATTACGAGGTCGTGTTTATCAAGAGCCGCCGGCTCATCATCTGGATCGGTCTTGCCGTGTACCTGCAATCGTTTATTCTGATCACGCTCTACGTGCAGAGCTTCTTCGAATACCAGACGCTGCTTTGGGTGATCACCGGCATCATTATGATCATCTTCAGCATCGAATACTTCCTGTATTTGTTCTCCGCCCGTCCCACCGTCAACCTGCTCAATTATACCACCATGTGGATCAACAGCGGGGTGATGGTATATTTCGGCTTCAACCTTTTCCTGTTCCTGATCACCAACTACGTCTTCACCCACCTCGACCGCGAAGCCAGCATCCTGCTATGGAGCTTCCACAACGTCAACAACATCCTTAAGAACATCCTTTTCGGCATCGGCCTCAGCATGCACCGCAAGAAAATCGCGGATTTTCAGTAGACAATTTCTAATTCCTAGTTGCTAATTTCGAATTGCGGCTATCTGAGTTTGGCACGTTGTTGCCTTGCGCCGGTTACTTGTCTATTGGTTGCTTGTTACCGGTTTGTCGCAGCGTGAATCGAATACTCGGCGGCCAAAAAAGATATTCGGTAAAGCTCTCGTTTCAAATCAACATCGAACAGGCAACAGGCAACCGGCAACAATTTCGACCAGGAACACACCGAGAAGCAGCACCAATTAGCAATTCGAAATTAGTAACTCTAAAATTCGATCCCGACCGGATACACCATCCACCTTTCATCCACATACGGCGAGCGCGAATAAAACCATTCGTACACGGCTTCGGGTTTGTTGACAAATTCGGGGTCATCGGCTTTTTTCTTTTCGAATTCGGCGCGAAGCTTTTCATCGGCTGCCAGCATCCGGCGCGCGAGCGGCTCGATCGCATATTCTTCAATGTACTCCGTACGGTTGAAGATCTCGGGAAAAAAACCCCACTGGAGGAACGAATCCGGTGAACCGGGCTCCAGCAGGTAAACGACGAGATCGCCGAGCGGCTGATCCGTGCTGATCCTGGCAGAACCGGGGTAAAAAGTTTCTTTTCGTTTTTCCCCGGAGAAATCAACGGTGACACCAACATGTCCTTCGAAAGGT
>DASPNN010000200.1:0-4090 GCA_035626495.1 Chryseosolibacter sp. | reverse complement strand
GGGAGATCGTTGAAAAGGTTTACAAGATGCCGATGAAGGATGCGGTTCATGTGTTTGACAAGGAGTGGGAGGAATGGAAAGCGGATCATAAACAGACCGACGATGTGTTGTTGATCGGAATTAAATTTTAGATACTACCTTTGGCCTGGTCAACGTGGTTTAAAAAAATTAATAACTTAGCAAACAACAAACGTAACCCATAGCGCATGAACTTTATCTATGACCTGCACCGCACGATGATGTCACAGAAACTGATTCTGGTATACCAGGGTGACTTTACCCAGGAGACTACCAAATCCATTCTGGCCATGGCCGAGCGCAACATTGATTCCTCCGGAGAAGATTCAAGCACCAAGCGCAAGGTATTCAACGTGATGGTAGAATCCCTGCAGAACATTGTCAAACACAGCGACGAACTGGTCGACGGTGAAACGCGAAGCCATGCGGCGATCTTTCTGATCGGTCGGGAAGCAAACCGTTACACGATCATGTCTGGGAACCCGATCCGCAAGAGCAACATTCCGCCGTTGAAGGAAAAACTTGACCGGATCAACGCCCTCGATAAAGACGGACTGAAAGAGTTGTACAAGGAGATCATAAAAAACACCACGATTTCGGATAAGGGTGGAGCAGGACTGGGTTTCGTGGACATGGCTAGGAAATCCGGCGAAAAACTCGAATACCTCTTTCCGGAAATGACGCCGGAATATTGCTTTTTTTGCATGAAAGTGAATGTCCAGCGCGAAGCTGCTGAATAATTAAATGTAGAACTCTAAAACGTACATAAACCATGGAAATCTTAAACCTCGAAGGAACCGAAGATACACCAAAGATCATCCTCGATAAAAAGAACGGAATCTTTGAAATTTCCGGCCGTTCGTTGCCCGAGGATTCAGCAGAATTCTACAGGCCTGTACTCGAATGGATTGAAAAATATAGTAACGAACCTAACCCCTCTACCGATTTTGTCTTCAAACTCGAGTATTTCAATACAGCTTCTTCGAAATTGATCCTGGATGTGTTGTCCGCCCTCGAGGACATCAAAGGCATGAAGATCAACTGGTACTTCCACGAAGATGACGAGGATATGGAGGAAGCCGGCCAGGAGTTTGCCGAACTTGTCGAGATACCCTTCGAATTCAAGACCTACTAGGGATCCGCGCGATTCCCCCATCGGTTACTTGTCAAATTTTGTTACCTCCAACCAGGTTTTCAATTGACGGGTAACCGATATTTTTTTCCTATCTTTATCGATTAGTTTAAGCCCAACTAGCAGAGACCATGAGTGAGGAAATACTCAAAGCCCTAACCCAGCTCTTTGCCATCATTACAAAGCAGGATGGCGGGGTGACGGCCAAAGAGCGGGATTACGTAATACATTTTTTTCAGACTGAACTCGACAAGGATTCACTCAAGGAATACCTCGCGCTGTACGACGAATTTTCCGGCTATGGTAAGGAAGAGGAAGAAGGTAAATCGAAGCTTACCTCGGTTAAGGATTCCGTAAAAACCTTGGGGATCTGCAAAAAGATCAACAAGACCCTCACGCAAAAACAAAAAGTCGTAGTTCTCATCAAATTACTGGAACTGGTCCGCTCCGACCGGAACTTTTCACCGCAACGCCGCGAGATCATCAACACGGTTTCCACCGTTTTCAATATCGTTCGCGACGAATACAACCTCATTGAATCTTTTGTCACAACAGAAGATGTGCAGTCCCTGGACTTCGGAGACATCCTGGTCGTAAATTCGGATGGGGCTGCCGCAGAAAACCGGGTTTACCGGCATGTTCACGGCCACATCCAGGGCAGCCTGGTGTTTATGCGCGTGCGCAGCGTGGAGTTGTATTTCACGAAGTACATCGGCGACGAGCTCAACGTACTGAACGGCTTCACCATGGAGCCAAACCACGTTTACCTGTTCTCGCATGGAAGCACCATCAAGACGCAGGCTGGCGATGCGCTGTATTACAGTGACCTTGTAGCGAACTTCAACGAGCAGATACAGACCGCCAAGCTTTCATTTAATGCAGTCATCGATGAACTGAAATTCCCCAATGGAGTCATCGGCTTGAGAAACATCAGGATCTCCGAAGGTCCCGGCAAACTGATTGGCATCATGGGCGCCAGCGGTGCGGGAAAAACCACCCTGCTCAATGTGCTGGCCGGTCTCGTCAAGCCCACTCAGGGACAAATCCTGGTCAACGGGTTCGACATCCACAACCAAAAGGACCGTATTCATGGCGTGATCGGTTATGTTTCCCAGGACGATTTGCTGATCGAGGAACTCACCGTATATGAAAATCTGTATTACAATGCCAAGCTGTGCTTTGCCGACTTAACCGAAGAGCAGTTGCACCAGCGGGTCATGGAAATGCTTGAAAACCTCGGCCTTGACCAACGCAAGGACCTGCGAGTTGGCAACGCGTTGGAAAAGACCATCTCGGGCGGTCAGCGCAAACGCCTCAATATAGCACTGGAACTGATCCGAGAACCGGCCATCCTGTTCCTGGATGAGCCGACCTCGGGTTTGTCATCCCGCGACTCAGAAAATGTTATTGACCTGCTTAAGGAGCTTTCGCTTAAAGGCAAGTTGATCTTTGTCGTCATCCACCAGCCGTCGTCCGACATTTACAAGATGTTCGACAAGATGGTCATTATGGATACCGGCGGATACCCCGCGTACTACGGACAACCGGTCGAGGCTGTTATCTACTTCAAAAAATCCACGCTTCAGGTCGATGCCAACCGTGGGCAGTGCGAGACATGTGGTAACGTCAACCCGGAACAGATCTTTAACATCATCGAAGCAAAAGTTGTCGATGAATACGGGCAACCGACCAGCAAGCGCAAGATCACCCCGTTGCAGTGGTATGAGCTGTACAAGGAGCGCTTCCGCATCAACCGCATCGAAGACCTAAAGGAAGAGCCACCGCATTCGCTCAAGCTGCCGAACAAGATCAGGCAAACCTTGATCTTCACGATCCGCGACACACTGGCCAAAGTCAGCAATAAGCAATATTTACTGATCAACCTGCTGGAAGCGCCGTTGCTGGCGCTCATTCTGGCATTTATCATCAAGTATCGAAGCGCCCCGGGCGGAAAAGAATACATGTTCCGCTTTAACGAGAACTTCCCGGCATTCATCCTGATGAGCATTATTGTAGCCCTCTTTATGGGCTTGACGGTAAGCGCCGAGGAGATCATCCGCGACCGGAAGATCCTGAAACGTGAATCATTTTTGAACCTGAGCTGGAACAGTTACCTGCTGTCCAAGATCATCATTCTGTTTTCACTCTCGGCGATTCAGACACTGGCGTTCGTGCTGGTTGGCAATCTGATCCTTGAAATTGAATGGAGCATGTTGATACCTTTCTGGTTCGTACTTTTTACAACATCGTGCCTTGCAAATGTGCTCGGGCTGAACATTTCTTCGGCATTCAATTCGGCGGTGACCGTGTATGTCCTCATCCCGTTGCTCTTGATCCCGCAAATGATCCTTTCAGGACTGCTGTTCCCTTTCGACAAGCTGCACGATGTGATCAGCACTAAAGGCAAGGTGCCCATCCTGGCGGACCTGATGGCCTCCCGGTGGGCTTACGAAGCAATGGCGGTTCACCAATTCAAAAACAACACGTATGAAAAACCCTTTTACGAATACGAAAAGCTGGAAGCGATGGCAGACTTCAATTCCACCTACCTGGTGGACGAGATGGAGCGAAAAAGGAAGTTTATCAGTGAGAATGCAGCCGACAAAAGTGATTCAATCCGCGCTAAGGTGACCGATAATCTTGAAATTATCCGCACAACCTTACAGGAGGAAAACTATTACAAAAAAGGACTCGACGGCCTGAATGTAAACAATCCCTGGACGATTGATCAATACACGCCAGCCTTCGATGCGCGCCTTGAAAATTATCTGGCCGGATTCAAGAAATTCTATCAGGACCTGTACAATAGCGCTGTTTCGAAGCGCGAGCAGGTGATGGCCGAAAGCGAAACGGAAGGCAATGTCCGGATCAATGACATCAAGAACCGGTATTACAATGAAAGCCTGGCGGATATTGCCACCAATGTATCGGTCAAAGAGC
>DASPNN010000199.1:0-4979 GCA_035626495.1 Chryseosolibacter sp. | reverse complement strand
TCGTCGTTCAGATTGTATTTCGAGATGAAAGGCTCCGACGAATGCGGAACGTCCTGCATCTTGACACCGCGACGCAGGTAGGCCGGCAATGACCACTTCTCATTGAACTCCTCCTTCGTCATCTCCTGCTTGCGGACCTGTTTGAGCTGGTCCTTGCGCTCCTGCGCTTGCTGCTGCAAACGGTCTCTTGTCGTGCGCAGCTCCATCATCCCATCGTCATTGATTGTCTGATCGCCGAAACGCTGGGTCAATGGATCGAAATCGTCCTCCCTGAGGAGCGCATCGTCTCCATCATCCTCCGGCTCATCGGCAGCGGCCGGCGGTATCTTGTTAAATGGGCCCGTAAAAACGATATCGCGTTCCTGAATCTTATCCTGGGATCCGGGTTTTGAATCGGAGGGCTGAGGCTTCGGTCTTACGTGAAGCTCTTTCTTTTCATTAATAGAATTGTCCGGAGTGAATAACCAACCTTGGGATCGATCGAGATCAAGCACCTTTTTCTCATCTTTTTTCGAGTCTGCAATTTTGGACTCGGCATTAAACCCGGTGGCAATTACCGTTACGCGAATCCGGTCGCCAAGGTCCGGATCGACACCGTGTCCAAAGATCATTTCGGCTTCGTCCCCGGCCTGGCTCTGGATATATTCGGTGATCTCAGTAAGCTCATCCATTTGCAATTCAGCCTCGACACCGGAGATGATGGAAAGCAGGATCTTTTTCGCCCCCATGATGTCACGGTTGTCGAGCAGCGGCGACGCGAGGGCGCCTTCGGCAGCCTTTTTTGCGCGGGCGTCCCCTCGGGTTTCAGCAGAACCCATCACGGCCGCGCCCGCGTTCAGCATAACGGTGCGAACATCCTGAAAGTCGACATTAACATAGCCCGCCAGCGTAATAATTTCCGCAATGCTTTTCGCCGCGGTCGTCAATATGTTATCAGCCTGGGCGAATGCCTGGCCGATAGACAGGTTTCCAAAGATTTCACGGAGCTTGTCGTTGAGAATTACCAATACAGTGTCGCAGGTTTGTCTCAATCCCTCGATACCGATTTCCGCCTGCGCCGATTTCTTTTTCCCTTCAAACGAGAACGGTGCCGTTACAATCCCGACGGTGAGTATGTCCATATCCTTGGCGATCTTTGCGATCACCGGCGCTGCTCCGGTTCCTGTCCCACCGCCCATTCCAGCAGTGATAAATACCATCTTGGTCCCAGATAACATTTCACGGATCTGGTCTTTACTTTCCAGCGCCGCATTTTTTCCAACTTCAGGATTGGCGCCACAGCCCAGACCTTCAGTCAGGTTGGCACCGATCTGTAGCTTGTTGGGTACCGGGCTCAGATTGAGAGCCTGGTTGTCCGTGTTGCAAACAACAAACTCCACGTCCTTGATGCCCTGCTTGTACATATGGTTCACCGCATTGGAACCACCCCCTCCGACACCGATCACCTTGATGATGGAGCGGTGACTGTGCTTCGGGATTTCAAATTTGTATGATCCAGTTTCAAACATATTTTTAAGATTAGTGGTTGTCAATATTCATTCTTGCCATCCAGGTCGTCGATCAACAGACTTTTGGTTTTATTCAAAATGTCGTTGAAAAAATTTTTCGATGCGACCGGTTTTTTAGTGCGTGAAGCTTTCACAACTTCCCGGGCTTCTTTGTAACGGTCGACGCGTTCGTCCAACGATCGGAAGCCGGACAGAACGAGACCTACCGCGGTCGCGTACATGGGGCTTTTAATGGATTCTATCTTGCTTTTCCCAAGGTGCTCGTTGGGGTATCCGATGCGCGTGTCCATGCCGGTCATATACTCAACGAGTTGTTTCAGTGAATTAAGCTGGGCCCCCCCGCCTGTGATCACGATCCCTCCAGCCAGGCGGTTTTCGAATCCTGAGCTGATGATCTCCGCATGCGCCATTTCGACAATCTCCTCCATGCGCGCCTGAATGATGTTCGACAGATTCTTTACCGATATTTCTTTCGCCGCCCGGTTACGGATTCCCGGAATGGAGACGATCTCGTTGGGACTCGCTTCTTCGGCGATGGCTTTGCCGAATCGTGTCTTGAGCTGTTCAGCTTGTTGCGGAAGTACGAGCAATCCTTGTTTGATGTCGTTGGTAACGATGTTGCCACCAAATGGGATCACAGCCGTATGCCGGATGATGTTGTCATAAAATATTGCGATGTCGGTGGTGCCGCCGCCAATATCGATGAGGCAGACACCCGCCTCTTTTTCTTCTTCGCTGAGAACTGCAAGGCTGGATGCGAGCGGCTCCAGGATCAGATCTTCAATTTCGAGACCCGCCCGCCGGATGCACTTATTGATGTTGTTGATGGCGTTGGTCTGCGCGGTGATGATGTGAAAATCAGCTTCAAGCCTTACTCCCGACATGCCGACCGGCTCCTTGATCCCCTCTTCGTAGTCTACCATATAATCCTGGGGCATGACATGGATGATCTGGCTGCCGGGAGGCACGACCATCCGGTACATGTCCTGTGTCAGCCGTTCAACATCATCCACGGTGATCTCGTCCTCCCGCGAGGACCGGGTGATCCCGCCGTGCTGGATAAAACTGCGAATGTGTTGACCAGCGATGCCCACATTGACCACACCGATGTCGATACCCGACTGATCACTTGCTTCGCGGATCGCTTTTTCGATGGCATAAACTGTTTTATCAATATTGAAAACAATGCCTTTCACGACGCCTTCCGACTCCGCCTTTCCCATTCCGAGCACCTCGAGCTTCCCAAACTCATTCTTCCGTCCGACGATTGCACAGATCTTGGTCGTGCCTATGTCGAGCCCGACTACGATTTTTTCCTGTTCCATGATTATAAATTATTTATAGTGGTTGTATTAGATCTATCGGTTAAAAAATAAATAACATCCAGTTTAAAAAATGTCCGGGCGTCCCCCCCCCGCTACGCCGCACCACTTCATTCTGCGACCACCTGTCCTTCGTATTCCAGATTCACCCTATTGTATTTGTTCCATCCCACACGCGGCAAGATCTCCTTGTAAAAGATCTTCAACTTCTTGAATTTCTCCTCCACATTGTCAGGCCGGCCGAACTCGATGGCCTCATCGCCAACCTGGGCAAACAACGTTACCTTACCTTTCCGATCGATGCTGAGCTGGGCAACCTGCGCATTCCAGAACTCGTCACCGCGGATAACGCCGATCATATCCATCAGTTTGGCACCTTCTTCAAGCTCATTAACGTTGCGCACTTGCAGCAGTTGCCGCACGAAGTCGCCACTCAGCAATACCACCCGGGATGTGAATTTGTCGGAGACCGGCATGATCGTGCCGTCCTCGGCGATGTATCCATCCGGTCCATCGTTGCGCACAATGCGAGCGATCGGCCGGCGTAACACGACATTGACCATCAAGTTGCCCTTCAGGTCACCGTACACCTGCGCGTCCTCGATGAAGGGGTCTTTTTTGATCCTTCCTTCAATCTCCCGGAAATTCACTTTACTCAGGCTCACGCCTTTTATCCGTTCGTGGTTCCATTGCATCAAGTCGATGATATCCTCTTCATCCAAAAAATGATTTTCGTGGATGTTGTCGATTTCGATTCGTACGTCGTGGACGGCCACTTCACCTTTCATCCTTTCGGTAAAGGCTATCAGGCCGAATACCAAAATGGTGACGATCGCAATTCCTATTTCTCGCTTAATGCTGAACTTCAGCTTCATATTTTCGGATCAACATTTCCTTGATCGGTTCGATGAATGTGTCGATATCCCCAGCACCAACGGTTGCGACAATGTCGAGATCCAGCGCCCCGAGCTTCTCCATAAGGTCCTGCTTGCCACAGCGAACCTTCACCGGGCTTGTGACATCACGGAAGATCATCTCGGAATCGACTCCAGGTATGGGCAGCTCCCGCGCCGGGTAGATGTCCATCAACACGAGCTGATCGGCAATGCTCAGGCTTTCCGAGAAACCCTTTGCGAAGTCGCGTGTCCGGCTGTACAAGTGCGGCTGGAACACAACGGTCAGCTTACGGTTTTGATACATCGATTTCATAGACCTTAAAAAAGCCTCGATCTCCGCAGGATGGTGGGCATAGTCGTCGACATAAATGACCTTCCTCCCTTTTAGAATAAATTCGAATCTCCGTTTGACACCGGAAAATGATTCGAGCGCCTGCTTGATCGCTGCCAGGCTGACGCCACAGTGCATGGCTGCCACCGATGCAGCGATCGCGTTCTCAATGTTATGAAAACCGGGGACACCGAGCCTGATGTGTACGACCTTTCCGAATCCGTGAAGGTCGAATTCAAAAAATCCGCTTTTGGCGGTGATGTTGCCGGCAAAAAATTGTCCCCGGCTCATGCTGTAAATATTTTTTTGAACCTGGCTGGCACTGGCCGCAAGCTTTTCAGCCACAGATTCATGAATGATCAATTGACCTCCCGGGTTAATTTGTCTGATAAACTCCCGGAATGATGCCACAACACTCTCGTGATCGCCGTAAATGTCAAGGTGATCAGCGTCTGCGGACGTAACAATGGCAATCTGAGGAAACAACCGCAGAAACGAACGGTCAAATTCATCCGCCTCGGCAACAGCGATCGTTTCTGGTGTGACGGTTCCATGCATGACGAGGTTTGAATTGTAATTTGTGGTAATGCCGCCCAAAAACGCCACCATGCTTTTGCCTGCAGATTTAAGGATATGCGCAACCATCGACGAAGTGGTCGTTTTGCCATGGGTGCCTGCAACTGCAATGGTTTTGTAGTCCCTCGATATCAGACCCAGAACTTCCGATCTCTTGTTGATGGTATATCCGTGATCCTTTAGGTAAATATGTTCTTTATGATCTTTGGGTATCGCCGGCGTGAAGATCACCAGCGTCCCGGCTTTGTCTGCAATAACTTCATGGGGAATATTGTCGACCGAATCGTCATAATGGATTTTCATTCCTTCGCTGGCGAGCTGGGAGGTCAGCGTGGTAGCCGTCTTG
>DASPNN010000198.1:0-3885 GCA_035626495.1 Chryseosolibacter sp. | reverse complement strand
AAGCTGTTGCGTTCTGCGTCAGGGTGATGTTGTTTCCAAAATTGATGGTGCTGTTCCAAAATTCTCCACCCATATAAACATTGCCTGCACCGTCATGAATTACGTGAGTTCCGCGGCTATATTTCCCGACCGTCCGTGCCCACTGCGGCAGGCCATTACTATTGTATTTGACAACAAAGCCCGCCTGGCTGTTGGACCCGCTCAGGGTAATTTTAATGGTCTTGGAAAATGTCACATTGCTGCAATGTACGCCTGTCTGATACACATTTCCAGCGGGATCAGTCGATATGCCGGTGCCCTTGGTGTACAAACCGAAATTGTCGGAAGCAAAACCCTGGTACGTATTGCGCCACAGCCGGGTCAGGCTGTTGTTATATTTGGCAGCATAGATGCTGCTGACCGTTGAACCATTAACCTGGTTGGCATGAGTGAGATCAAAATTAAAAATGCCTGAAACGTAAACATTTCCACTTGCGTCTACGGTGATTCCATCGGACCAGTCTAACTCAGAACTGCCGTCTGCAACAACCGACAATACGTTTCCCTGCGGATCGATTTTCATTACATAGATGTCGCTTCGACCGGCACTTGTCTTCGTTATGTTGCCCGGAAACGTCACGGTGCTGTCGAACGACCCTGTGACATACACATTGCCGTTATTGTCAGCATCGAGATATCTGAAAGAGATGCGCTGCACAGCTGGAATGATCCATGACCAGCAGTTGGTTGCGGCGTTGTACTTCCCGATTATATTGCCAAGGCCATTTAGTTCGAAACTTCCGCTGGAGCACAGGGGTAAATTGAGGGTTGCGGCGGAGCTTCCTGCATTACCGACGATGATGTATTGGTCATTGCCGATTGGTTTGACCTGGATTAATGAAACCTGTGTCTGAATTGTGCTGATGGTTTGGCCGATTGACAGCCGAACAAAAAGCAGCAAGATGAGCGAGCAGTAAATCTTTTTCATAAAAAGCAAATTGGTTTGGGGTTAAAGTATTGTTGGGGGTAAAAATGGGCACTGACGACGGAGGCGGAAATACCTCAATGGGTGGTTTTTTGTGGGCGTTTAGGAGGGCAAACGAGGCAGGGTGCTGCTCAGGCCAGTCCCTGCTGCCGGGCTTTCAAAACTGCTTCGCTGCGGGACGCGACATGAAGCTTCCTGTAGATTTTTTTGACATGGGTGCGGACGGTTTCATAGCTAATAAAGAATCTTTCAGCGATGCTGTGGAAGTTCTCGCCCGAAATCATAAGGTGAAGAATTTCTTTTTCACGGTCGCTCAACCGGAAATCGAAAGGCTCGGGCGGGGTGAGGATCACGTTCTTATTGGAGAAAAACGACAACACCTGCTTTGCGATCATGGATGACATCGGAGCTCCTCCGTTGAACACTTCCTGGACGGCCTGCAGCTGTTTGTCGGGAGGGTCGTTTTTCAAGATATACCCCGAAGCCCCGGCACAAATGGCGTGGAATATCTTATCGCTGTCTTTGAAAACCGTTTGGATCAAAATGCGGACTTCTGGAAATTTTTGGTGTATGATTTTGGTGGCCTCGATCCCGCTAAGGCCCGGCATTTCAATGTCCATAAGCACCACATCCGGTTCACTCCTTTCTATATCCCTCTGCAGGTTATTTGCGTCCGGAAAAACGCCCGTACACCGAAAACCAGGAGTCCCATTTAAGATTGTTTCCAACGCATCCCTGATCAGTTTATTATCTTCAAATATCGCCACCCGGATTTCCATGTCATTTTGTGTAAAGTGAAGAATGGTAAGCTTGTAAGCAATACCACATTGAAGTATTTATAGATGATAAACAATTTTCCAGGTTGTCCCGTTACCGGGCTTTGATTCCAATGTTATTTCAGCGTGGGCTTCCCTCATTCTTTGTTGCATATTATGAATCCCATTCCCCTTTCTGACCTGGTCTGGATCGAAACCTTTCCCGTTGTCTCTGAGAATCAGCTCAACAACATGATCGGTCGTTACGGCAAGTAATTCCAGGGAGGAGGCTTCGCTGTATTTTACGGCATTGTTGATGGCCTCCTTGCAGGCCAGGTAAATGTTGCGCCGGCTTTCCATGGGCAATTTCAAGGGCGCAATGCCCTTGTCGACGGAAACGATCACCTCCATATTTCTCGCCCGGGCAATCTCGCAGGCGTATTCTTCCAGCTTCCGCAACAGCTGCCCCAGGGAGTCATGTTGTGGGTTCACCACCCACACAATATCACTGAGGCGGTCCACCATTTCAGAAGCAGAATTCTGAATGACATGAAGCGAATGTCCGGCCGCGGTTAGTTGATTTTCTTTCAGCTGCTGATTCAACAGATGACTGTACATGGCGATTCCGCTGAGGGTGGCGCCCACTTCATCATGAAGGTCGCGCGATATTTTGGATCGGACGGCAAGCACCTTTTTGAGCTGGTGAATCCGAAACCGGTAAATGCCGTACAACAAGGCCAGAATCGCGGACGCAGCGATGGAAACAAACCACCACGATTTCCACCAGGGCGGGTATATGGTGAACAAAACCGAAGCCGGCGTATCGCTCCAGGTTCCCGAAGGGTTTGACGCTTTTACCAGGAAATGATAGCTGCCGGGAGAAAGTGATGCGTAGCTTACAGAATTTTGGCTGCTTTGTACCCAGTCTTTATCGATTCCCTGCAGCTTGTACGCGAACCGGTTGGCGGCGGGATTCCGGAAATCCATTGCCGCGAATGAAATGGTGAGATAATTTTGATCGTACGTCAAATTCAATCGATTCGCCACGGGCCAGCTCTTGTCCTGCACTTTGATCTCGCTTATCTGAACTATTGGTTTTTGCTCTTCCTTCAACACGCTGTCCGGATGAAAATAATCGATACCCTCCATTCCACCCATAAGCAACCAGCCATTTTCCAGCCTGCATGCGGAAAAGCGATTGTATTCCGAGTTGATCAGCCCATCCGAAGGATAAAAGTTGCGAAATTGTTTGTTGGAAGGAAAAAAACACGACAAGCCGTTTCCCGTGCCGATCCAAAGGCGGCCTTTGTGATCCTTTACCAAACTATATATTGAATTGTGTGCGAGTCCTTCGCTGGTGGTATAAAAGTCAAAACTATTTGTTGCCCGATCGAAATGATTGAGGCCGCCTCCATTCGTGCCGATCCACACGTCACCATTGTTTTCCGCCAGCAGGCAGGTGATCGAACCTGTGTTAATGGAATTTTTGGAAGAGCTTGGATGGAAAGCGACCGTCTCGGAAGTCTTTCTGTTTACTCTTATTAACCCCTCAGGCGAGGCTATCCAAAAGTAGTCATTGTTCCAATCGAAAGTTTCGATGTGTTTGCTATTGATAGCCGGATATGTTTTCCTGAGACACGAACCAATAATGCCGGGCAGCGTATTGTCGTAACCGTGACTTGCAATAAAAGAGTTGGCGTCGGTGCCATTCCGATACTTTTCCAACCAGAATTCCAGGCTGTCGCAGAAGATGTCAACCGCGGACTGGTTGATAAGTTGCTTCAGGTGCGCCTCGTTGTGGTCTTGTATGAAATATGCTCCCGACTCCTTATTCTTAAAGTCGAGCAGCGTAAATTTTTCCTTCTCGAACAAATATCCTACCCATGCTTTTTCACTCGCTGCCCTCCGGATGCCGAATACGCGGTTGGCTGATATTCTGAACCTGCCGGTAGCATTCGCAGTGATGTGGTTGAACGGTGCAGCCGGTTTCACTTTAAAAAGCCCGTGGAAGCTTCCAATCCAGATGTTATCTGACCGGTCATGGAAAATGGTCATCACCTCTGTTCGATCGATAGAGTTAATTAGGTTATTTAAGGAGGAATCTGGCTGAAGTGTGGAACTATGATACACTAAAAGCCCTCCTCCGGTACCAAGCCATAGATTCTG
>DASPNN010000197.1:0-2450 GCA_035626495.1 Chryseosolibacter sp. | reverse complement strand
CTCGACGGCGAAGTCGGCATGCTGGGCCATGAGCGAACCGGTATTGCAGGTAATCGCGCCAGTAGTCACCCCGTGGTCCCGCGCCATTTTCAGCCCGCCCGCCACGTAGGGGGTGCGTCCCGACGCGGCAATTCCAATCAGTACATCGCCGGCGCCGATTTGGTGCTGTTGCAGGTCTCTCCACGCCTGTTCAGGATCATCCTCGGCATGTTCCACGGGGTTGCGGATAGCCTTGTCGCCTCCGGCGATCAACCCGATCACACGGCCCGAGGGCATTCCATAGGTCGGAGGGATTTCTGAAGCGTCCAGGATGCCAAGTCTGCCGCTTGTTCCGGCGCCGATGTAAAACAGCCGCCCGCCGTCTTTCATCTTTTTAACAACGGCCTCGACAAGCGCTTCGATCTGCGGGATCGCCCGCTCAACGGCGATCGGCACGGATTTGTCCTCCCGGTTGATGTTCACCAACAGGTCATGGACGCTCATTTTTTCGAGGTCATTGTACAGGGAAGACGACTCCGTTATCGACATAAGATCTCAGTCTTTAAAAAAACGAGCCTAGATAGACGCGCCCGCAGGATTCAGCTGCGTGTGATAAAGTGTGAGGCCGGCAATCGGTCCTTCCAGGATGTTCTTTACTGTGATGCCTTTGTCATTGGCAACCTGACGAAGGATATCGCTGAAGTAGAAGGCGATGGAACCGGTGAAGTGCACCTTCAGCTTCTTGTAGTTCGGATATTCCATCACGTTGTTTTCGTAAAACTCCGAAAAGCTGTCGTACACCAGCTTATAACAATACGGTTCTTTCAGGTGCTGAAAAATGAATTTGGCGAAGCTGGCCAGGAATGCGCTGGGCTTCTCCTGCTGATAGACTTTCTCAAGAAATTCCTCTCTCGACAGCGGAAAACGATCGTGAAACTGCTTGGACAATGTCTCCGGCATTTTCCTGCGCAGATAATCCACCAGGAATTTTCGCCCGATGTTGGCGCCTGATCCTTCGTCGGCCAGGATCCAGCCCAGGTTGGCTACATTGTCGGTGATCTTGCTGCCATCATACAGGCACGAGTTGGAACCGGTGCCCATGATACAGGCGATACCCGGTTCACGGCCGCACAACGCGCGGGCTGCTGCAAGCAGGTCCCAGCCGATCTCTATGTGCGCTTCCGGGAAATATTCAAGGAAAGCGCTCTTGATGGTCAGCTGGTTCTTCAGCGAGGAAACTCCCGCTCCATAAAAATATATCTTATCGACGTGCTCGCCACCGTTTATCTTGGGCAGCAGGATCTGTTCAACGTCGCGTTTGAGGTCTTCAATCGGTTGATAATAAGGATTGAAGCCCGGTGCGCTCGCCTGACCAATGGATCCGTCCTTCTGGATCAGACGCCAGTCGGTTTTAGAGCCGCCGCTATCAGCTATTAAGATCATTTTAGAAATTCACTTCAAAATTAATGACAAGAATTTACAAAGCTAACCGATGATTGTGACAGTAAAAAACTCCCTCCAAATATGTGCCCGTGTGTCTCTACTTTTTTTAATCTTTTAAATTTTAAGTCGTCCAATTACCGGAAATTTATCAAAAACCTTAGCGGTGTGCGGAGCATCTTTAAGCTCGTCGGTCAGGTCCTGGCCCGCCCAGTGCTCGTAGTGCTTTCCGGTTCTCCACAGCCTCGAGAGGGTCACGTCGTAAACCAAACCTTCGTAAGCCACCCAAACCTCAGGCTTGTCCTGACCGTTGCGGAGGGCCAGCTGTGCCCGCGAGATGGATGGTAAGTGATCGGTGTTCGCGTTCTGCTTCACTCTGAATGTTTATTCGGCAGACCTCCGTGTCTCCGTTTGTATAATAGACTCTGATTGATCTGTCAAAAATGAATAACTTTTCGCGATAAATAAACACACACACAAACCTCCGTTTACATGAAATCCGTCAACCCGATCTTTTCGCTGGTTTGCCTTCTGGCATCGGCTTGCTCAGGAATTGAAAGCCGTGACTACGCGAACTTGTCTGAAGAAAAGCTCAGCGAGGTGGCCGATTCACTCGCGCAGGCATATATCATCACCGACGGACATGTCGACCTTCCATACCGGCTCCGCGTAAAACGGTTCCGCCTCGAGCGCGAATACCTGGGAATTCCTGTCAGCACAACCGAGGGAGACTTTGATTTTGAACGCGCCAGACAAGGCGGTCTCGACGCGCCGTTTATGTCGATCTATATTCCTTCCAACCAGCAACAGCTACCCGATCAGGGCAAGGCGCTCGCAGACTCTTTGATCACCATGGTGGAAGGTATCGCAAGCGCGCATCCCGACAAGTTTGCCCTCGCGAAAACACCACAGGACATCGAGCGGAACACCAAGGCAAACAAAATCTCGTTGCCTATGGGAATGGAAAATGGCGCACCGATCGGCAGCGATATTGCCAACGTGAGATACTTTTATGACCGCGGCATCCGGTA
>DASPNN010000196.1:0-2318 GCA_035626495.1 Chryseosolibacter sp. | reverse complement strand
TTTGGTGCACTTCCGGCAGTTCGGCTTTCAAATCTGGTCTGCCAACACCATCGGTGAACAGGGTGTCTCCGGTAAAGACTGCTTTGTCTTCAATTTGAAAAGTCGTGCTTTCCCAGGTATGGCCGGGGGTATGCAGAAACGTAAGTTGCGTGTCCCCGAAATGTATCGATCCGCCGGCCGTCACGGGAGCAAATTCAAAATCAACTTTCGCTTCGTCGATCATCAGATGCCGCGCGCCGGTGACGCGGGCCAATTCGCGGGTTCTGGAAACGAAGTCTGCATGCACATGGCTGTCCATCACGTAGCGTATAGTCCATCCGTTATCCTCTGCAATCCGCACATACACTTCAGGGTCAAGCGCCGCATCTATGACCACCGCCTCCGCAAGGGATCCGGCGACGTATGACAGAACTCCTTTGGCTGGCCTTCGCACTTGTATGATTTTGGTAGTTCCAAGACTCACTTCCGCGGTATTCCAGGAATAGTTCCAGGCTTTCATGCCGCCTTCCAGCGAAAATGCTTCGATGCCTTTTCGTCGCAACAACCTGGATGCGAGCAAGCTTGTCCGGCCAGCTGCGCACACCGTAACAACGGTCGCCTGCTTCGGAATTTCAACCATATCGAGCGCGCTGTCGTCGCCCTCATTCAGCTGTGCGTAAGCATTAACGTGAGCGCTGCCCGCTATGCGCCACTCATTTCTTTGTTCGATGGGGCGGACATCGAGAATGAAAATAGGTTCATTCGCCGATAGACGCTGCCGCAATTCCTCGACGGTAATAATCTTGTCTTCCATACTTTTTATCAATTCGGTTCAACAGCGGCTCCCCGAGGATATTCCATGTCAAACGGTACATCAAGTACACCCTTGTCCTCAGCCGGCAATACAAAGATAACGGTTAATTCAATTATTCAATCGTTTTATTGAATATTTATTAAAAGCGCCATTTCACATAACTTGGATAGAGTCGGTGCAAGAACAGGATTAATCTTCATCACGTCGTATTCACGCCATCGTACTTCACCGCCGGTTTCCGGAAAGAATTCGCAAACGTTAAAGTCATTTTGGAGTGCATTGCCGGCACACCCTCAGCCGCCACAAAAATGTGAAAGCGCTTGTTTGAAGATGACTGCGTAATGATTAATTCAGCTTTTGCTCGACAAGCTTCCTAAATTGATTTTCGATGCCCTCGGCAACAATGATCGCATCTTTCAGGCTCATGCGATTTCCGAATCCGATCAGGGCATTGCCGGGAGGCGCCACAGCTTTCACTTCATGCAGTGCTTTGTTCAAGGGGATAATAATCCAGTTCATATAATACTCCATCGTCGCAGTGGCTTTGGTTTTCCGAATGTTCCTCAGCTCGTTGTTGGCCGTCACGAATGTTACCTCGAATGCGCATTTGGCATTCCATTGCACCGGTGTCATCAGCTTGTCAGCCAGTGCCGGATCACTTTCCATCAACGCTTTCTCCGCGGTCATAGCCCAGTCCGGAACCAGCGTTCTCAGTTCGCGCATCGCGTACACTTTTCCATCTTTCATTGTAAAAGCATGGTCGTCTGCCACATTTGCCTTAACACATTCGGACAATTCACGGCGAAGGTCCATCTGCGTTGGTGGCAATGGATGCCGTTGCAGCTCGGCCAATGCTTTCCGGTTTGCGTCTTTGACTTTCTTAATGAACGACTCGGCGAAAAAAAGACTTCGCGCATTGTATGCTGCCATAAGATTGTGCACAGCTTTTTCAGCCGGAGTTTGATGGGCGGACTGCGTATGATCAGTCCCGCCTTCGAGGGTGCTTTGTTGGGTTGTCATATAAATAGGTTGCAGGTAGAGAAAACATTCCCAGACGAGCGTTAACGAACGTCTATCTGGCCGGCAGGGAAACTGCCGAAAAATTCAAAAGGAAAATAAATGGATCTTGTAATGCGGTGGCGGACAAGAGGGGGGTTCCATAGCTTATTGGATGTAGCTACTGATCTATATTGCCAGCAGCGCGGATGTAACCCAAAATCCGAATGAAATTCACGTCTTTCTCGCAAAATATTATTGCGAATAGTCTGGTGTAAAACCTGAAAAATGATTAATCATTCAAGGTAAAAGCCCATGATCCGGTGCGGGTAAACGCGCGTCACCGGTGGTTTACGGTAATGACGATCTTTCCTTTGTGCTCGCCCTTGATAAAACGCGTGAATGCGTTCCGGATCTCTTCAAGTGGATACGGTCCGTCAATGACGGGTGAAACTTTGCCCGCTTCAAACAGCTCGTTCATGTAAGCAAGGTCCTTGTTAAGTCTGAGCACAACAAGGCGGACTTTCTT
>DASPNN010000195.1:0-2060 GCA_035626495.1 Chryseosolibacter sp. | reverse complement strand
TCAAGCGGAGAATAGATAAATCGAACCAGGATCGCACCGATACTGTTGAGAAAATTGACGACCACTTCTTTGCAGCATTCCGGCACGTGGTGCCGAAACCGACTTCTCGTATGAATTCGGAGACGCCTGCGTGGCTTTTGGACCGGATGAGCATCCTTATGCTAAAAATTTATCACATGCGCGAGCAAACGGAGCGCACGGACGCCGATTCCGAGCACATCAACCGTTGCCGGAAAAAACTGGAGGTGCTTCTGGAGCAAAAAAATGACATGCGTACCGCGTTCGACGAACTGATGGAGGATATTCGCAACGGAGAGCGTAAGTTTAAGGTCTACCGTCAAATGAAGATGTATAACGATGCGTCACTGAACCCAATGTTGTACAACCGGCAGGAACCGCATAAATAAACTATTAGTGGCCGTTCATCGTTAAGTTCTTTAAATTCTCAATTTTCCGATATACTTTAATCTGTGCAAAGAATACTGGTTGTCCGATTTTCCGCGCTTGGCGATGTGGCCTTGCTCGTGCCTGTCATCAGGTCATTTGTCGCTACCTACCAGGACGTGGAGGTGACGGTGGTAACAAGGCCCAAGCTCGCCACATTATTCTATGACATTGAGCGGGTGGTAGCTTTCCCTGCAGACGTTGATTACACATATACCGGAATATTCGGAATGCGCGACTTGTTCCGCACCCTGGTTCGAAAGGGCGACTACGACCTTGTAATCGATTTTCACGATAGCATTCGGACCATCATCTTGCGCACGTTCTTCAAGATTTTCGGAACCCCGGTGGCGGTGTTTGATAAGGGTCGTGCGGAAAAAAAAGCTTTTGCGCAACCGGGAAGCGAACACCAGAAAGGGCTTATGCACACCGTCCAACGGTATCAAAAAGCATTTGAAAAAGCCGGCTTTCCATTTAACCTGATCGAACCGCCGTATTTCGCGCTAAACGATCAGCTGTACGCCGCGGCGGCCGACTGGCTTGCGCAGAAACAGCTCTTCAAAAAAGAAAAATGGATCGGCATTGCGCCATTCGCGATGCACGCCACGAAAATATGGCCCCTGGAAAATTACGCCGGCCTGATCCGCGACATCCTCCAACGGACGAACGCCAAATTCTTTCTTTTTGGATATGGCGATAAGGAGATCAAATACTTCGAGAGCATTGTTCAAAAGTTTCCGGATAATTGTGTGGTTGTGGCCGGGCAGCTCAAGCTTCGGCAGGAGATCGCACTCATGCAACAGCTTGACCTGATGGTATGCGTGGATTCTGCAAACATGCACCTGGCCGCGCTCGCGGGCGTACCCGTTTTGTCGATCTGGGGCGGAACACACCCCGACGTCGGCTTTGCACCATTCAGAAAGTCGCCCGACAGCATCGTTCAGGTAAGCCGTCAGGATCTACCCTGCCGTCCGTGCTCTGTTTATGGGCGTGATAGCTGCTATGTCGGAGGGTTCCCATGTCTGACGAGAATCACCTCCGAGACAATTGCCGATCAAGTTGTTCGGAAAATTGCAACGTCGCAAGGACTCTATCAACGATAGCTCCCCAGTCTTAACCACTTCGATTTTAATTCATATGTCTCGTATTGATACGATCATTTTTGACCTTGGAGGCGTCCTGATTGACTGGAATCCAAAGTATCTGTATCGCAAAGTTTTCTCAACGGAAGAGGAAGTCGACTGGTTTCTGCAGAATATATGCACCAGTGAATGGAATGATCAGCAGGACGCGGGCCGGTCGTTTGAAGAAGCCGCGAAAGAATTGATCGCCCGCCATCCGGATTGGGTTGAACCGATTAACGCTTGGTATACACGCTGGCAGGAAACTATTCGCGGACCCATCGATGAGACGGTCGACATCCTTCGTGCTATCAAAGAGTCGGGTCGATTCAGGCTGTATGCATTGACGAACTGGTCTGCCGAGACTTTTCCCTGGGCTTATGAAAACTTTCATTTTTTACAATGGTTCGAGGGAATTGTTGTTTCCGGCCTGGAGAATACCCGCAAACCGTTTCCCGGCTTCTACCAGATCCTTTTTGACCGTTTTGATGTAAA
>DASPNN010000194.1:0-2888 GCA_035626495.1 Chryseosolibacter sp. | reverse complement strand
TAGAGTTGCATTGCCGCGCATATGCGGGGACTTCAAGGATGCGCATCGACGGTCTGAAGCCATCAACCGCAATGCGCATTCGGGGACACGCCGGCCTGCGGGAAGGATTCGCCGATCCTGTTATTCGTACTTCAGGGAATTCACCGGATTCGATGAGGCGGTCCTGATGGACTTGATCGCAATGGTAGCCACTGCGATAAAAGCGCACATCAAACCGGCCCCAAGCATCACCAAGGGATTGATCGTGATCCGGTAAGCGAAGTCGCTGAGCCAGTCTTCAGCAAAATACCATGTTACGGGAATGGAAATTACCGCGGCGATGACGACAAGCAACAGGTATTTACGAATGAAGAGCACCGCCAGGCCGGACACCGATGCACCCATAACCTTTCTCACGGCTACTTCTTTTTGGCGTTGCGCCATGTTGAAGGAAGCCAGGGCAAACAATCCCAGGCACGCGATAACCACTGCAAGCACGGAAGCAAATGTGATGATGGAAGCGATATTCTCCTCGGTATTATAAAGGTCGTTAAATGTATCGGATGGAAAGAAATATTCGAAAGAGCGATCCGGATTGAGCTTTTGCCACAGTGCTCCGACCTGCGCGATCGTATTCTTTTGCGGAACGCCGGGCTGAAGCTGAATTGACACGTAGGGATAATTCAGGTACTGCTCTCCCCGGTAGACATGGACGACCGGTTGCACGGCTTCTGCCACGGATCCATAATTGAAATCCTGTGTCACACCGACGATTTCGAGGTAGCCATCGTCGCCGGGAAATTTCAGTTTCTTCCCGACTGCGGATTTCCATCCGATCGCGCGCATGGTTGCTTCGTTGATGATGGCCCCGGTCAGGCGATCCGTTTCGGATCCTTTGACGAAATTCCTTCCTTCAACAAAAGGTATCTTGTAAACGTCGAAAAATTGCGCATCCACGCGGGCGACCCGCCAGTCGAATGGGTCTGCGGTTTCATTGCCTTCTGCAACGAACAGCGAAAATGATCCCGAATAGTTACCCGGAACCCCGCTTGACCGGCTGACGGCAACGACAGACGCGAGTTCCTGCACCTGGTCGCGGAAGCTCCCGATCATCCTTTCGGCAGCTTCAACATCGGCGAAGTCGCGGGGCGATGCACGCATAACCATTACGTTGTCCTTTTCAAAATTCAGGTCTTTCGATTTCATGTGATTTACCTGTTGTAAAACAATTGCCACCCCGCTGATCAGGAAAATGGCGATGCCGAACTGAAACGCCAAAAGGGAAGATCGCAGCACAGTGCCTTTGTTGTGGCCAGTGCCGAGCCCTTTCAGAACTTTTACGGGTTGAAATCCGGAAGCAAAGAACGCCGGGTAGAAACCGGATGCAAGCCCGACAAGAAGACCGAGCAGCAGAAGCGCTGCAAGGGGGATGGGTTGTATCAGGGCCGCAAGCGTGAGGGGCATGCGCACCAGGTCCGAGAAAATCGGAAGCAGCAACTGCGCGAGACCCAGACCAATGAGGAGGGATAAAAATGATAGAAGCATCGACTCCGACAAAAACTGAAATGTAACTTTCGACCGGGTGGCGCCCAACGCCTTTCGCATCCCCACTTCTTTCATCCGTGAAAATGACTGGGATGATGCAAGGTTCGTGAAATTGATGGCAGCGAGCAACAAGATGCCGACAGCGATACCCGACAGCATCATCGCATACTTTCGCTGATCGCTGAATTCATCATTATACTGTTTCATCGGAAGAATGCGGGCATTTCCGCGTTCCGCGGTGGGAACAAACTTCCTCAATAGCTCAGTAGACTTCGTCCGCAATGCTTCGATGTCCGTACCCGGCCTTGTCACAATGAAGGTGTAGATGAATGAAGAACCCCAGCCAGCTTCGCCAATGAATTGAATACCCGGATGCATGGGCACGATGGCATTGAACTGAATCGAGGAATTCGATGGCAGTTCACCGACTACCGCGGTTACCACATAATCGGTGTTGAAAAACAACCGCACCGTTTTCCCAATTGGGTCTTCGTTACCGAACATGCGCTTTGCCAGCGCCTCACTCACCACCAGGCTGTTCCGTGTCAAAAGAGCGCTTTCCTTATTTCCCGCAATGATCGGAAAGTCGAAGACGTGGAAGAAACCCGAGTCCGCCCACATGAACTCCTCGTCCCACAATTTTCCCTCGTGCTCCATCCAGGTGTTTGAGCCGGCGATGATGCGGGTTCCACCGGTCACTTCCGGAAACGCGTTGCGTGTTTCGTCCAGAAGCGGATACCAGGTGTCGTAGATTGAAAGTGGCCCCTCGGTGGAGGGGCGATCGCGGTACAGGAAATAGATGTTGTCGATGTTCGAATGAAAGGTGTCGTAAGTCAGAACGTTGAAGACATAAATGAGAATCATCACCGCTACGGCTGTGCTGCTGGCGAGTCCGAACACGTTGATAAAAAAGTAGAACTTATTTTTCCACAGCTGGCGAATGGTGGTTAAAAAATAGTTTCTCAGCATAAGGCTTAGTTTTAGGCACCCACGCAAAGGCAACTATTGCTCCAGTTTCCTCGCCGACAAAACACTTCAAAAACACACAAACGGCGCGTGCCTTTGTTCGTCGTTGGAAAAACTTGTCCGCTTACGGGCGGTTAATGGGAGCAATCCCACGGGGTTTGAAACCTGCTGACAAATACCCGGCTAGCACCGAAAGTTGTCAGAATAGGTAGGCAGGCAAAGGCCACTCTCATTCCTTAAGCGATTGCTGTATGAATGTCGTAAGCTTCATTGTTTTTTCTGGACGTTTCACTTCTTGGCCGATTAAGCCATCAGACGTCATGGCCAGGTCGAGGAAAGAAGCTATGAGAATTATTAGTTCGCGCCACGACTTTGGAATCAAACTGTAAACACAAACT
>DASPNN010000193.1:0-5993 GCA_035626495.1 Chryseosolibacter sp. | reverse complement strand
AAGGATCGTGATCTTCAAATCAACGAGGGCATTCGCGGGGATTATATTCGATGGATTGACAAAAATTCAGCGCCAGCAGCTTTGCGCCCTTATCTCACTCGTCTTGACGAGATGATCCAGTACCTGAATCAGACGCTATACCTGAGCTTAAAAGACTATGAGATACATATGACCATCTACCCGGCTGGTTCGTTTTACCAGCGCCATCTGGATCAGTTCAAAAAAGACGACCACCGCAAACTATCGGTAATCTGCTACCTCAATGAAGGCTGGACAGATGACGATGGAGGGCAGCTCAGAATGTACCTGCCTCACGGGCCGATGGACCTTCTGCCGGAGGCCGGACGGCTCGTATGTTTTCGCAGCGACCAGATTGAGCATGAGGTCCTGGTTTCAAAACGGGATCGGCTTAGCCTCACCGGATGGATCCTCGATCAGTATGCTGATCTCAGGCACCTGTAAACGCAACATCAACAGCCGGATATTCGTACTAACAGGCTTAACACTTTCCCGATGACCCCAAGCCCAACCCTCCAGAAGAGAATCGAGTCGATCGATGTTCTCCGTGGATTCGCCCTTTTCGGCATCGCGCTCGTTCACATGGTTGAGCAATATTATGCGGGGCAGCCACCCCAAGCTGTTATGGAAGCAACGCCATCGACGGTCGGGGACCAGATCGCTCAGGGATTTGTTGGTCTGCTTATCATGGGAAAATTTTACATGATATTTTCCTTCCTGTTTGGATTGAGTTTTTTCATTCAACTTTCCAAGGACAATGAGCAACGCAAGTTCCTTCTCAAATTCAGTTGGAGGCTGCTCATCCTATTTGCCATCGGCATGATCCATCACTTGCATTATCGCGGCGATATTCTGACGATCTACGCAATGCTGGGATTCGGACTGCTGGTTTTTTACAGGCTCCCGGACCGGTGGCTGCTCATCATAAGTCTTTTACTTGTCTTCAACATTCCGGCACTCGCCACGCGGGCCGTTCAGCTGTTTCTGTCGGTCGAATCCAATCCTTTCGATGTCGAGCAGGATGTTTTGATGGCTTATTATCAGGCTGTCAAATCAGGGACGTACCTGGAGATAATCAAAGCAAATTTTGAAGCGTTCGCATACAAAATGTCATTCCAGGTGTGGTCGGGCAGGTTGTACATTACCCTGGGCCTATTCCTGCTCGGACTTTACGTCGGCCGGAAAAGATTCTTTGAAAATATCGCCGGGCACCGCCTGCTACTTCGCAAATGTATCCGGTATTCGCTCGTTACCATCGGAGTCTCCATCCTGATATCCCTGGTGATCTTCGGTGGTTCGCAAGCCGCCGGAATCGGCATACCTGCCCCGGTCGGAATGCTGATTGGTGGTTTCTTTTACGACTTGTTCAATGCCGCGCTCGGCTTGATCTATCTCTGCGGGATTTTGCTGTTGTTCGAGAAAGAGAAATGGAAAGCGCTACTTCTGGTCCTGTTCCCGGTTGGTCGCATGGGACTGACGACATACCTGATGCAAGCCTTATTCGGAACGCTGATATTTTTCAGTTACGGGCTCGGGCTGCTCAATGAGCTTGGCGCCCTCTATTGCTTATTTCTGGGTCTGCTTTTGTTCGTGTTGCAGATTCTGTTCGCTCATTACTGGTTCAGGTATTTTGCGTTCGGACCTGTGGAATGGCTTTGGAGAAGTCTTACGCACTTCCGCGTTGAACGCATTGCCCACCCAACGCGAAGCCATTTGCCCGTCAGTTGAAAAAGACTTCGTCGACCATCAGCCATCCGCTCTCCTTTCGTTCTTTGCGGAATGGAGGGAGCTTCGAAAGCGGCTTCGCCACAACTTTATAATACGCGAATGGTTCCGACGGCAGCGGTATATTGACACCCTCTGTCCGGTTTGAAACCCAGTTGTCCGGTTGCCGCGGAATGATCCGGGCAACACGCTTAAGATGGTCCGAATCAGGTCCTGCCCACACTTCGACGGACTCTGGCGGCATACACATAGCCCACACATTGCGGGCATAGCTGATCGTGATAACCGACAGGTTTTGCGGCGTATCGAATCCAAAACCCGCGATCATCGGCTGCGTGCGGAAGCCGACCCAGCTGGGATCTTTGTAAAAATCCGGCATCCCTTTAAGCCCATCGGTGATCGTCGTTACGCCATCACCAGCGTATTTTGATTCGGGCGCACTGATCAGTATTGCTTTGCCGGGGGTCAATCCTTTTTTATACACCACGTATTCGACAATGTCACTGCTGAGCCATCCTTCCTTAACAGCACGGGCGCGGATCACTGTAAAATGCGGAATATCCACCGGGCCGCGATAGGGCATTCCCGACACACTGTCGGGATCACTTCCGTCGAGGGAAACCAAGACGCGTGTACCCGGAAGGTTGTGTTTCAAAAGAACTTTCTCGCCTACGCCGAGGACGTTCGCGTTGTTGGCAAATAACGGCGGATTGAGCTTCAGCCGTTCAGTCTCATCGGGAACGAAACCCCGTTCCCATTCGACCGCTGGAAACTCCTCACGCAACTTTTTTACCTCGGCATCTGTCACCGCCGTGTTCCAAAGAAATACGCGTTGCATCGATGCAATCCCACCGAGCCGCGCCAGCCCGGCCACGTTGACCTTGCTACCCGATAGGGCAACGGTCTTGAGGTGTGTGAGCCTTGTAAGCTCGCCCAACGACGACCCCGTAACGGGTGTGTTGTTCAAAACCAGTTTTTCCAGATTTGAAAATGTGGCAATTATACTTAGCTCTTCATCCTGTACGGGCATTCCTGACAGGTTAATCCGCACGATTTGCGCTGCGACCGCTTCAAGCTCTTTCAGATATTTTTCCGAATAGCTCTTAGCCAGAAAAAAGTCAACGCCCAGGGCCGGCTCGTGCCTGGCAATGCGAAAGACAGCCCTGTTAGGAATATTCAGTTTGGTCACCAACTCATCACTGACCGACGCGAAGTGATACACGGGAACGTCGTGCGGCTGCTGATAATATCGATCAATGATGGTTCGCGATAACGTACGCAGGGTATCATGGGAATCAAGATCGGAGAGCCGCAGCCCTGCATTTGCACCCTCATCGATCCATGTGGAGATAAAGGCGATCTCATCGGGCGACAGTTGCGCTTTATCCCTGGGTGGCATGTGTTCTTTCGCCTCGGGCGGAAGCAACATTCTTTTAACGATCAGGCTATGGGCGGCGTCCCCAGGCACCCAAACTTTCCCGTTTTTACCTCCGCGGCCGATCGATGCAAGCGATGTCAGCACCAAGCCACCTTTCGACTTGGATGTATTGTGGCATCCGTAGCACTTGGACTCTAATATCGGTTCGACGACGCCGGCAAATACCGTGGTACTGTCAGAAAGCGAGCGCAGCTTCGGCGGCGGCTCAAGGAGCGGCGCGGTTACAAAATCCTCCCCATGTGTGAGCGCCGCCCCAAAATGGGCGCCAATGGTCAGTGCCGCGCACGCTGAAGCCAGTATGGCTTTCCGGAGCTTTTGTGTCGGAACCAGCATCAATCCCCAGGTCATGAAACTGAGGCCGACACCCAGCCATTTATGCCGCGAAAGCGCCGTCAAATCATAGCCACCTTCCTGCGAGAGAAATGCTCCCATCAAGGCGGTCAGCGAAGTTGTAAGCGCGAGGAGGATAATGAGAAACCCGATGAGTTTCGGATTCGGCTCGAGCAATTTTTGAGCGAACACCAGCAACGTCATGAGAAATACAAGGGCGATCGGAAAGTGGAGCAACATCGGATGCATGCGTCCGAATGATGCGAGTACGGCCGGAATGTCGATCCGGCTTTCAAAGACGACAACGAAGACTATCAGACCCTGAAGTCCGACAACAACGTACCTGGCAATTTTTTCAAAAGTCGACATTTTCAAGCCAGAATTGGTTTGACAATCTTGCCCGCGACATCCGTTAAGCGGTATCTGCGGCCAAGGTGTTTAAAAATAAGTTTCTCGTGATCGAGTCCCATCAGGTGAAGGACAGTGGCATGGAAGTCGTTGACGTGCACCGGGTCGCGGACTATGTTGTATCCAAACTCATCAGTCTCCCCGAAGACGATGCCGGGTTTCACACCGCCTCCGGCCATCCAGATTGTATAGCAACGCGGGTGATGATCCCTTCCATAATTTTTGTCACTCAGATCTCCCTGGCAGTAGTTCGTTCTGCCGAATTCACCACCCCAAATTACGAGGGTTTCGTCAAGCAGTCCCCGTTGTTTAAGGTCCGTGATCAACGCAGCCGAGGGCCGGTCAGCGTCCTGGGCCTGCATGGGCATTTCGCCCGTCAGGTTGCCATGCTGATCCCATCCCTGGTGATAAAGCTGTACGAACCTCACGCCCGCTTCGGAAAGCTTTCTGGCGAGAAGGCAATTTGCGGCATAGGTGCCCGGGACAAGGCATTCCGGCCCATACATCCTCACGATCTGGTCCGACTCTTTGGTGACATCGGTGAGTTCCGGAACAGCGGTTTGCATGCGATAGGCCATTTCGTACTGGCGAACGCGCGACTGTATTTCGGGATCGCCTGAGGTTTCAAACCCGAGTTGATTTAGCTGCGCGAGGTGGTCGAGCATTTTCCGGCGGCTGGTCTTATCAATTCCTTTCGGGTCCTGCAAATACAAAACAGGTTCTTCGCTGCTGCTGAATTGAACGCCCTGGTGCACACTGTCCAGGAACCCATTGGTCCAGAGCTTGGAATAGACGCCTTGTCCATTTCCTCTCCCGCGTGAAAGGAGCACGCAAAAAGCCGGGAGATTCTGGTTCTCGCTGCCCAGCCCATAGCTTAGCCACGCACCCATGCTGGGCCGGTTACCCTGTTGCGCCCCGGTCTGCATAAAGGTCAGGGCCGGGTCATGGTTGATCGCCTCCGTGTGCATCGTTTTTATGAAACACAGCTCGTCCGAAATCCGTGCGATGTTTGGAAACAGCTCGCTTATCCAAGCGCCTGACGCGCCGTGCTGGTTGAACTTGAAATAGGAACCCACAAGCGGAAATTTCGTCTGACCCGAAGTCATCCCGGTCAACCTTTGGCCCATACGCACAGATTCCGGAAGCTCCTGTCCGTGGAGTTTGGCCAACAGCGGCTTATAGTCGAAGCTTTCAAGCTGCGACGGCGCGCCATTTTGAAAGAGGTAAATAATACGCTTGGCCTTTGGCGCAAAATGGGGCAATCCAACCTGCGGGATATGCGCCGATGATTCATCCTTAAACAGGTCGGGTATCAAGAGCGATCCAAGGGCAATACTCCCAAGGCCAACACTGAGCTGACCTAGAAAATGCCTTCGGTTCACATTAATCCTATTTTCTAAAAATTCGTTCATGCATTTCAGAGTGTTTCGTCAGCAGTGTTTCCAATTGCGTTTTCAGCTCCTGAACTGAGATCCGCCGTTCGATGATCAGACCGTTGCGGTCAACCAGGACATTGTCTGGGATCGCGGATACCCCGTACACCATCGCCGCCACATTCTCGTCTGCCTTGAGGTCGGAAACGTTTTCCCACGGAATGCCATCGGTTTCAATCGCCTTCAGCCAGGCATCACGGTCATCCTCCAATCCCACGCCGAGGATCTCAAAACCACTTCCTCGAAACTTTTGGTAAAGTTCGACCAGCCTGGGATTTTCCACACGGCATGGGCCACAACGCGACGACCAGAATTCTATCAGCAATACTTTCCCCTTATAGTCCCCGACGCTTACCAGCCTGCCTTCCGGATTCGGCAGGGAGAAATCGACAACCTTGTCACCCACTTGAGGGTTCTTGTTGACCTCGAGGTACTCGCCAATATGCCGGCCGTATTTTGTGTCCTTGACTTCCTGTGAAAAAGCGTCATAAAATTCCGCGGTGAGGGTCTTACCCCATCCGACCTTATATAAGTTCAGCAGGAACGCACTGGAAATACTGCCGGGGTTTCCCCGAATATAGTCCATTGCACAAACCTTTAATTTCATCTGGTACCAATCCATTTGCAGCGACCTGGCGCTT
>DASPNN010000192.1:0-3417 GCA_035626495.1 Chryseosolibacter sp. | reverse complement strand
CAACGGCGCAGCTCGGGTAACCGGTACGTTAAGCCAATGTTGACGTATATGGCATTCAAGCGATGGTTGATCTGTGACCCTCCCTCCGGCAGCGTAAGCTTATAGCCTTTTATCTCGTATGATGGCCGGACAAAGAGGCGGAAATATTCGGAAAACTCCCGCTCAATGGTGGTGCCAAAATTGAAGTAGAGGCTGCGTTGTATCACATTCTGGTTGAATTGCTTGCCGAGTTTGTATCCGCCAATATTCGCGTCGACCACAAAGGTATACTCGTTGAAACGGTAAATCATCGCGCCGATCATTCCGAAGTAATGCTTCATGAAAAATGATCGCTGCGGAATCGTATACTCAGAAATGTTGCCTGCGTAACTGATGGGCCTGAAAGCGCCAACGCGGGTGAATCCATACTCATATCCTCCGCCAACCCGGTAGCGCCCGAACTCGATGTGAACGGTCCCTTTAATAGGGATCGTAAAAGTGCTGCTGCTGAAGCCAAGATCCGCTGTATCCGAGCTCACAACAAATGCTCCCGTGGTGACGGTGTCGCCTGGCCAGACATCCGTCGTCCAGTTTCCATATCGCGAGGTAACATTACCGCTGAAGAGATTCGGCGGAAGACCCGGCGCCTGGATGATGCCCCGCCCATCAAGCGTATGATTATAATTGGTTGCGGAGTACCCGGTGCTCAAACTGAAATGCAATTTCGAAAGCAGGTATCTCAACGGCCCTGATTTGTGCCTTTTGATATAAAAATGTTCCAGGGGGATGGTGGCCTCGCGCTCAGATTTGTATTGACCAAAGGTATCAGCAATACCGACGAAGGTAAAAAAGACAAGCAACAGGGGAATATGCCTCAATCTGATTCCGGGTTCCACTGCTTTAGCTATAGGATAATAATGATCTGGTTTTTAACGGGTTGAATTTAACTGAAAAATGGATAGGATGCTAATTTCCACAACATTTCAGGACAGCCTTCAGTCAATAGTCAACCGGTTACTTTTATACATCCGCACAGGTGCCGTCAAAGATTCTAACGACGAGAACGTATGGAATAGTGTCTGGCCCTGATCCGCTTTATAGTTGAAAGTGTACTCGGCGGGCTCATGGTCGGCGTGAAGCGTAAATGTTACCTTGTTCTCTCCCACGCGCATCGGAATCCGGGAATAATAAATGGAGTGGGGCAATGTCTGCCAGTTGCGCGTGTCGGCCTGTTCGGTAATGGCATTGACAATGCCGATCAATGCGCCCAGCCGATCGTCCTCTTTCCGGATGCTGTGCTCGGTTGCTTTCTTGACTGCCGCGCGCAGGAGCCCTTTGCTGAACTCCAGCATCATTCTTTGTTCCAGGCTGTGAAATGCGATCTTGCTGATGTCTTCCGCCATTTCGACTTCGAATGCTCCGCTGTCTGTACGGATCGTGGCGCCTTTGAAATATAAAGGCCTCTCGACATACTTTGGAAAGGCCACGCGGAAAACCTCCAACTGTTTCAGGTCGCGCTTTTCATTCTTTTCCTCCACTTTGTAAGGAAATGCCAGCCCGAGCGCCGGGTTGGAGAATACGATGAGGTTATCACGATGGTCGATGACAAAATTGATACTCCACTCACTCTTGATGGGTGCCAATCCGTTGTGCCAGAAAAAGACAAGCTCCGCCTCGGGTTTCGCAGGCTGATAGCCAGTCATTCCAAATTTGTCCCGATAGGTCTCGAACTCCTGGACAAATCCCGTCCACCATGCCGTGTTCAGCATGTCTCGCTTAAGCTGCTCCGGAGCCTGGAGCTGAAACATGGATGTGTATTCCGCTTCATAGACGTCCAGCGCATTCCGGTAAGCAATAAAGGCGTTGTTGTAATCTTTCGTCGACTGGTATATGATGCCCATGAGCGTATGAATGAAGGCATCGCGCTGATACTTTTTATCGGACGTGTACTTGTCACTCAGCTGATTCAGGCGTATGTTCAGGCGACGACACTCGATCAACGCCTGTTCGGGTCTATTCATTTTCAGATAGTTGACTGCTTTAAAGTAAAGCAGCATCAGATGCTCATGATCCTCGCCACGGTAGATCGTTACATTCGGGTTCGTCAGGTACGCGGTTGCTTCGTACACGTAATTGATATGGTAATCCTCGCCGAACAGGAAGGCTTTTTCGAAATAGTCATTGCTTTCCTCATACTTGCCTAAGATCGACAGCAACAATCCGTTGTTGACATAGTAAATAAAACGCGACCTGCCATCGGCCTGCCGGTCATTGGTTTGGAGGGTTTCCAGTGCCTTTTTTAGATCGCCATTTTCAAACTCGGAGTTGAAATTCGAATGCTGATGATAGTAGGTGGCGCAACCAGACGTCACGAGTGCCAACAGCGCGATCGAAACGATATGGAAATTAACCGGGATTGCTCGCTTGTCCTCCATCCTGTTTTTCATGCTCGACAGCGGCGAACTAGTTCTTGACAAATTTTTTGATTTCATTCTGCCCGTACCAAACACGTTTGCTGGTCTCGATGTCGGTGAGAAAGACGGTGGTGACATAGTTGACGACGCGTTTGTTGTTGTAGGTATCGGTTTCCGATGTCATTTCACCAAAAAGCATCAGGTCAGCGCCAAGTTCTTTGCCAAACTGTTTGGCTGAGGCAGGGTCGGCGAAGTCCTGTTGTTGGGTGCGTTCCACCCGGAGCCTGTCGCGAAACTGATCGGATTCGGCAATTTCGGCCACGCCCGAATTGTAGATAACAACTTCAAATTTTTTGACGAAATTTTCTGCGTCGATGTGTTCGGACGTCTTGTTACGGATCAGGCCCATAATGATCACGGGTTTTCGGCCAAGGGTCTTCGCGTAATCCTTAAATTTATCCGAGTCGAAAAGGTCATAGATGATCTGGTCTGCAACCTTCCGGGAGTCGGTGTCATTCCACCTGCCGCTCAGATCAACCTGGGATGACGGGTCGATGCGTGTCACCTTCCGGGTCTGACAAGAAATTAGAAATGCCAGCATGAGGGGGAGTAAAAGTCTATACATGAACCGGTAATTTAAGTCCAACGAATTCAAAAACCCTGCCGGAATGTGGCCTTCAGGGCGGCGGGCAGTCATACAATGGCTTTCAAGCCGGCAATGACTCCGATCGGATCCGTGGCAGTAAAAACAAAGTTGCCGGCCACCAGAACGTCCGCGCCTGCGTCTAATAACGGCTTCGCGTTCTGCTGGTTTACACCCCCGTCGATTTCGATTAAAGCTTTCGATCCCGAATTAACTATTAACTGTCTGAGATTCGATACTTTACGATACGTATGTTCGATGAATTTCTGGGCGCCAAAACCCGGGTTTACGGACATAATACATACGAGATCAATATCCGCGATTATGTCTTGAAGGCCTTCAATCGGGGTATGTGGATTGATGGCGACTCCAGCCTTCGCA
>DASPNN010000191.1:0-5931 GCA_035626495.1 Chryseosolibacter sp. | reverse complement strand
TCTATTTTGAACACACCCATGCCGTATCGGTAATGCTGTAACTGCTTTTTGTACAGCGATGAGAAACGATGGCCGGCAATGGTCAGCAGCTGCTGCGGGGCGACGTCGAACAAAACTGCGTGGCAGGACGGAATCTCGTCAAGGGCACGGACATAATAACCGGTTTGAATTTTACCGCCAAGCGATACGAAGTAGTTGGCGAGCGCGTTGGCGATCGATTGGGATCCTCCCTGAGGTATCGGCCACCCCTTCCCATGCCCGGCAGCCAACAGGACCAAGCCGATAGCCGACGTTGCCACATACGACAAAGGGAGCAGAGAATGCGCCGCCATACCAGCCCACAGACCGCGGGCTTCTCGCGTTACAAACTTGCGCGCTAACCTTTGCGCTGGTTGAAGCGCGCGCAGCCCGAAGTTGGCAAGAGCGATGGGATGCCGCGGGTAAGTGAGCGGACCGAGCACCTGCTTGATGATGTGTTGCCAATCCTGAACCACCGGCCGGATGAGCCGTTGATAACTTTTTCCGTCACGGCCCAGCAGACGCGCCGTGTTTTCAACAGACAGGTCCAGGATCGCTGCACGGCCGCCCTCGAAAGGATGCCCTGCTGCTAACGTCGGAGGAATGTAGTCGAGCCCGAACGCTTTCAGTGGAAAAGCGCTGAAGAGTGGAGAAGCAATCGCCAAGGGATGGATCGCTGAGCATATGTCATGCTTGAAGCCGGGTAGCGTAAGCTCCGCAGTACGGAGGCCACCACCCACAGTGGGTTTGCCTTCCAGGAGCAACACATTGAGACCGGCGTGCTTCATCGTGATCGCCGCGGCCAGACCATTGGGCCCTGACCCCACAACGACTGCATCGTAATCTCTTTTTTCCAGCGACATGACCGGTAAAGATACACCTACTTTTATTTTTGGAAAGGCTCAGCGACAAACCGATCAAACGAAAAAAGCCATCGACGTTTTCCGATGGCTTTTTATCCCGTAATTCAGACGCTTAATTCTGTGCTTTGCGGATATAAACGTTGCCGTATTTCGACTCAAGCGTATACCGGGGCCCCGACCCCGGTTTGGCAGATACGTAGGTATGAAATGCCTTATCCTGCCCCGAGCCGCCGAATTTAACGTCAAGGTTGGAGTAGATCTCTCCGTAATTGGTCTCAGCGGTGATCTCCCCCACCGATTTCTCGGCGAGGGCGGCATCAATACCGCCATAGGTTGCCTCCACGGTCAGCGGTCCTGAAAAATTCTTCACTTCCACCATGCCGTACACCGACTCGACAAAAGTATCCATGTTTCTCGGAATCTTGATGTCGAGCACAATGTCGATGTGCGGGCCGAAGGACATCTGGTTGTAACCATGGCCATGTTCCTGCTGGAATTTTTTCAATTCGGCTTTGTCACGCAAAACAATTTTTTGACCATCACGCATCAGGGTAACGCGCTGAGGAAGCTCGTCCATATTCTTTATGTAGCCGCGGATCGAAAGGGCATTACCATTGGTGGACTCGTCAACAATGAACGCATCATCGTTTTCACCTCCGTTGATGCTCACCATGCCCTGGATCACGACTTCGGAGCCTTCCCAGGTAGTGACACGGATGAGCTGGGGATAGTCGAACTTGAACCTGATGGTTTGTCCCTGCTTGACAGGTATGCTTTTGTTCAGCTGGGTCTGCCCAAAATCCGGGAAAGGGTGGGCCAGCGCAGCGATGAGAAATAATAGCTTCAATTTCATAAGTCCGGTGTTTAAAGAAGGCCGCAGGCGTCAACCACCCGCGGGTCCTCCGTTACTTTTTCCTCAGATATACATTGTTGTGCGTAGAAGAGACCTCGATCTCAATACCGCCACCGTTGATCTTTCCACTGAAGTTGTCGTTGTATTTTTTCACCTCCGTATTGTCGACGGCGATTTTCAGTTCAGGATCGATGAAAATCTCTCCCCATGAGGTTCCGAGGGACAACGTGGCCTTAATCGCCGGAGGGATCGAGACATCGACGTGTCCATGCACCGAGCGCAGCATGAGTGGGCTCTTGACATTTTGGTTGAACGTAGCCTCAATATCGCCATGAACGGTCTTGATCCTCACCGGCCCTGTGACATTTTCAAGTCGCACTTCATTGTGCACCGTTGACACTTCGATTTCGTTTTCGAGATTGACCAGCTCGAAATCCGAACCATATGGCGAGGTGTGCTCGTAGGATACCAGCACCCCTTTCGGAACTTTAATAGTGATGTCGGGACCATCCATTTTTTTCAGCTGGCGGACTTCAACCACATCGCCCTTATCCTGTACCGACAATCCAAGACCGGTATTGTCTTCGAGTCCGAGGCTGCTGACTGCGCGAAGTCCCGACGCTCTTTCATCACGGTCGCGGTCGTGACTGCGCGAGGTGAAAATGATCTCTTTTCCATCATAACCCTCGACGCGCACTTCATTCACTTCGATGATCTTCAATGTTCCCGTGCTCTTTGCAACCTTGTATTCCTGTGCGTTGATGTTTGCGGCCGGGAACAGCGCTACCGCCACTATCATGATTAACTTTTTCATGTTCGTCAATATTTACTTTATGCCTTTTTTCTCAAATAGATTTTTCCATAGTTGGCTGTCAGGTCGATGCTGAGCTCGCCGCCGCCGTTAAGTTTTCCGCTGACGCGGTCGCTGACAACGATCATTCCTCCCCTTTTATCGACCTCCAGATTGAATTCCGGAGCTACGAAGATCTCCCCATAGGAAGTGCTCATCTTCAGATTTGCCTTCGTAGTCGTTGGGAGGCTGACATCGACGTGACCGTATACCGATACAATGGAGACCGGGTTCCTGATGGAGCTCCCGAAGCTGGCGTCAACACCGCCATAGATCGTTTTCACCGTCAAGGGGCCGGTCACGTTCTCCAGCTCAACGCTGTTGTACTGCGCCGATACTTCGATCTCATTCTCGAGGTTTTTGAACCTGGCCGTGCCGCCGTACTGTGACTCGTGCGTGAAGGACACAATGACACCTTTGGGAACCTTGATGGTAATATCCGGTGAACTGGTCTTTTTCAGCTGGTACACTTCGATGACATTTCCTTTTTCAGTCACATTGATACCGAGTCCGGTGTTGTCCTGAAGACCGAGGCTGTTGAGCGCTGTCAATCCCTCCGCACGCTTGTCTTTCGAGCCTTTCGAGCCGCTGCCCGAGAAGATTATTTCGTTGCCGTTATGACCCTCGACCGTAACTTTACCGGTGTGGATTTCCAGCCGGCCTGTCGTTTTTGCGATCTTGAATTCCTGTGCACCCGCCGTGGCCGCAACGAAAAGTCCTATTATGAACACTAAAAATTTCTTGTTTTTCATTTTCTTAACCTTAATTCTAACCTAAACCTGTTTTATAATTCCAAGTCATTCGTGCTATTACCGGGTGGGAAAGAAGACCGATCGTATCTTCTCTTTTTCCCGGCGCCTGTTGCCCGTATTGATCAGCTGCGTCAAACGGGTATGTCACGAAAGCTTCAAAATTCCTGTGTGTGCCTCATCCTTTACTGCGTCCAAAGATTCTGCGTCGTCAACAATGCGCTCCAGCTCCTTGATCACGCTCTTTTCCTTGATCTGCACCATGAGCTGTATCAGTGCTATCTGCACCACCGGATCGTTTTGCGTTTCCAGTGACTTGATCAATTTCGCCTTGACATTGGGTTCATCGAGGAACCGGCTCAGCGCTTCCAGGGCGGCCAGCCGGACATTTGAGTTCGGGTCCTGGTTGAGCCTGTTCACGAGCGCGTTCACCAGCTGGGCATCGACCGTTTCCAGGCCGATCGTCTGATTAACACCCTGGATCCGTTTGCTGGCAGATTGATCATCATTCAACATCGCGAGCATCAGACGCCGCGTATTCGCCAGGTCGTTCTGAATGGCAATCATGTGAGCCTGCTGCTCGTTGTACTTGCTGATCCAAAAGCCAATGGACCCTCCGACAACAAGCAAAGCAACCGCTGCCGCGATCCGGTAAAAATTGCCATAGAAGGAAACGGTCTTCCCGCGTCCTGACGACTTGACCTCCTCGTTGAGGATCGACTCAAATCCTGCTTTCAGCTTAGTACTTGGCTCCAGCCTCGAAGCGTGGTCCATCACATGAAGAATCTCTTTCAACTCCTCATACAACCGGTAGGCTGCTGGATTGTTCACAAGCTCGTGTTCGACGCGCTGGCGGTCGGCTGTGGTGAGCTTATTATCGATGTAGTCGATGATGAGACTTTCTAATATTTCCTTTTCCATATCCTGTAAGCTTTATTCTCCGCTGCGGAGGTATTTATATCTTTTCGAGTTCAAAATAATGTTCTCTCAGTTTGAGAATCGCCCGGTGAACCTTGACCTTGATGTTGGCCACCGTTGTGTCCATGATGGCAGCGACTTCCTCATATTTCATATGCTGGAACCTCGTCAGCACGAGCAGCTCACGTTGCTCCTCAGTCAACTTTGCCATCGACTGATGCAGGAGCTTCTCTTTTTCCAGCATCTCATCGGATTCGTCGCGGTCCGCCATATGTTCTCCTATTTTTTCCACGTCGATATGATCCGAAAAACGATTCTTGTTTACCTGGTAATGGTCCGAGAAAACGTTTCGTGCAATCTGGTAGATCCACGACTGAAATCTCGATCCTTCGCGGTAACTGTTCCTGTACTTAAGCATCCGCAGAAATACATTCTGCGTAAGATCCTCTGCGAGCTCACGGTCCATTGTCATTCGCGCCAGGAAATTGAAGATCTTCTTATTGTATCTTTCAAAAAGCAAGGACGCCTGCTGAAGATTGCCGTTTTTTACAGCCTCCATGAGTATCTCATCGGTCATTCAGGTCCCAGTTTTTGTTTATTACAGAATCTATTCAGCCTGCGAATCGGTCTATGATGTCCGTATTCGTGTTAGTTACCGGTAGCTTGAAAAAAGGTTACAGCTGACTTTTACAATTTCCAATCGCTGCTGCCACGACCCGGCCGAACCGGCTTGCGCTGATTACTTATCAAGGAAAAGCCACTCCACGTGCTTGGCAAGACCATCGATATCCGGGTACATGGACGCCGAATTAATGCCAAACGTATGCAACCGGCGCTTGCATTCAGAAAAACAATCGCTGTTCACTTTGATCTTGAACAGCCGCTCGCTGTATTGGTTGTTTTTCTCGAAGGCAATGAATTTTTTTTCATTGTTGTATTTATGGATCGTGAACCAGCCAAACTGCGCAGAGATGCGCTTGGTGATGTGGTTGGGTTTGAAAACCTTGGTTGATCCTTCCTGGAAAGGATCGAGCTCATCGGTGGAAGCCACGATATCTTCGTTAGGGACATTGAAACCCCATACGACTGAATAGTCGGCGTGTTTCGGCTCCAATTTGGTCGCCATTGAAAACCAAAGCGCGATCAACGGGTTTTCTGTCCAGTCCAGAAGTCGGGTCGCCATCCCGTGATGCTGTGCCAAGGCAAGCCAGTCCCACGAGTTTCCGGGCTGAAAGTCGATCAGGTGAAGACTTCGTCTCTGGAAATCCTTGAGCATTTCGCGCTCAGTTTTTTCTACATCGGGTAGCTCATAGCGCGCAATCTTCGGAAGGAGAGTCTTGTCAAGGCTCTGACCACGGTATAACGTAAACTGTTCGGTGGAAATATCCAGGAGAATTTCCTGAAACTCTTTGAAGCTTGAAACGGAAAATGTCTTATATCCTGGTTCCATATTTATTATAGTGGCCGGTCAGGCAACGTAAAATTACATACCTGGGGGAGATTCAAGCGTGAAATTGCGGTTTTTATAGCCGGGGAAAATGCTGAGATTTCCGCGCCGGGATATGCCGTTATTTGTAAATTCCCCGCGGAATATTTGTTATGCCGCGAATAAACATCGACCTGCCAGCGAAATACCTTTTCAAAACTGAAATCGCCGTCCGCGCCACCGACCTGAACTAT
>DASPNN010000190.1:0-2136 GCA_035626495.1 Chryseosolibacter sp. | reverse complement strand
GATGCCTTGCATGCTGAAGGTAAAAAAACCGAGCATCGAAAAATATTTTCGGATGTTACGGTCGCCGGCCATATAACCGATCGAATATATATGAACGAGGAACGAAATCACGGACACAACGAGCAACAGAAGAAGCGTCGTTTTTGAGATGTAGATATTTGCAGTAAATAAATTTTCACCCAGATGAAACCACGGGATGGAAATCAACGCAGGACCGGCATTCCACAATAATAGAAATGAGATTGCCGCGGCAACTGCCGAAGCCAGGAGGAATATCGGAGCGATCAAGCTCGTTAGCCACAAATATGAGTCGGAGATCGTGAGGCAGACGATGGCTGATATCAACGGAAGCATCAGCGCGCTCAAAAGGCAAAACGTGATGAAGGTATGGTCGTTGAGTGAATACAGGGTCATCCTTTTAGTTCGTTGACTTCTTCCGGAACGGAGGTCTGATAATAATGATAGGTCCTCAACACAATGGCAAGTCCAACAGCAGTCTCACACACCGCCACGATGATCACGAAGACCGAAAACATTTGCCCATCCAGATTATCAGGATGAAGCCTGTTGAAAGCAACAAGGTTCAGATTTGACGCGTTCAGCATCAGCTCGATGCCGACCAGCACCATGATCGTATTTTTCTTAATGATGATCACGGCCAATCCGATCGAAAAAAGGGCCGCCCCCAACAAAAGCATAGGTTGAATTGTGCTCACCATTTTTTTTCTTTTAGAAAAGATGTAAACACGCCAGCTGCGACCAACGCCAGCAGCAGAAGAATTCCGGCTAGCTCAAACGGCAGGGAAAAAGAAGTCATCAATTCTGTACCGATTTTTTGGATGGGCGCCGGTTTCATTTCGCTCGATAATGGTTCAACCGATCCATTATAAAGAGAATTTGAAATAATGAATAGCATCCCAATAGCCATCAGTGTGCCCGAGAAGACGTTCCCGTTTTTCACCTCAAGCGGTTTGCCGGCGAGTTTGGAGGTTAGCATAATACCAAAGATGATCAACACGGTTGCTCCGCCGCCATAGATGATGATCTGTGTTACCGCTACAAACTCAGCAAACGAAAAAACAAACAAGGCAGCGACGGAAAGCAGGCACGCCAACAGCAGCAACGCGGCCTTGAAAACATTGCGGCTCAGCAGGATTCCAAGTGCCGAGGCAAATGCTGTTACGACAAAGAACCAAAAAACGATGGTCGCTAGGGTCATGTTGTTGGAGGGGGTTGTCCGGGAGGTTTGATCTTTGGCCTGAACACCGGTTTAGGGGAAGCAGGCTTTGCGGCGTCTGGCGGGGGAGTTATTCCCGATATTGATTTTTCGTCTGACGGAGCTGTTCTGGTTGCTTCAAGCTTTGCCTTTTGAAATTGTTCAAGCTCCGATTTTTTATTTTGAATTTCAGCGGGTGTCATTTCCGCGAAAGCGTAAGTATGTTGACGAATATCGGTAACGCTGAAGTCGTACACTTTGGTCATCGTCAGGCATTCTGTTGGACATACAGTTGTACACAATCCGCAAAAGCAGCATTGAGACATGTTGATATCGAATGTAGCTGCATAAATTCGTTTTGATGTGCCGTCGGAAGTTTTGCCAATCTCCTCCACTGCTTTGATCGGTTCGATGGTAATACAATTCACCGGACAGATCTTCGCGCATTTATCGCAGACAATGCAATCGTCAATTTCATTATGAAGCCGATACCGCCCGGTGACAGGAACCGGCAGAATTTCGTGTGGGTATTGAATGGTGGCAATGCCATCAGGCTGCTTGAAGTACGCAGGATCAAAGATCGGAACGGGCTTGCGGCTCTTTCGCGCGTTGAGCATGTGGCGCAACGTAAGCTTCAATCCGATGGAGAGGGATTGAACCGTGGAAAACAGATTATTCCAATACGAACCTGCTGCACTCATAACCCTTCAAAAATAGAGAGAAAAAAATTTGGAATGTAAATTCCCCGCAGAGAATCCATCAGGACGCTTTCGGCAATGTAAAGGAGAATTTGCTGCCTTTGTCTTCTTTACTTTCCACCCAGATCGTACCACCGTTCTTCTCCACAAATTCTTTACACAGGATCAAACCAAGTCCCGTTCCTTTTTCATTTGCTGTGCCCCGTGTGGTATACGGAGCTG
>DASPNN010000189.1:0-5761 GCA_035626495.1 Chryseosolibacter sp. | reverse complement strand
AGTTTTCCGGTTGGTCTTCGATGACAGCGCTGATCACGAACTCGCGGTTGATCTACCCTCCGGCTACACGCAGAGTTTTTCCGACAACATCATCGGAGTCAAAGTGCTTCTCGGCGACCGAGCGGGTAATGACAATGTTTTCCGGCCGGTCGAGGGCGGTCTTAAGGTTGCCGCTCGCCGCTGTGAAAGTGAACATTTGAAGAAACGCGGGATCTGCCAGGTAGATCCTGTCTTCCGCCAGTGCCGTCGCGTCGTTTTTGGGGGATGCGCTGATGACGGCTCCGCCAAACATCGCGTGGACTCTGGCCGTACGTTTTATTTCTGGAATATCAGCCTGAAGGGCCGGGCCGGCCGCATAGCCGGTGAGCGGTATTACATCCCGGAACTGGCCGTTCAGGTACCGGGTCAGGACAGTCCTGTAGATATCTGCGCCATGCTGATGATGACGATCATAGCTTAACTCAAAGTCGACATACCGGATAATCAGTAAAAAGACGGCCACACCGATTGCAAGGCCCGAGATGTTAATGAAGGAATACAGCTTGCGCTTGCTCAAACTCCGGATCGCGAAGGTCAAATAATTTGCCAGCATCGTGAATGGTTTATTGCCTTAGAATGACGATTGTGATCACATGCGTGTGAGCGGGGCGGCATATTCAACACAACCCAGATCATACAAAGTTGATTGGCCCCGAAACTGCTTCCGATCAGCCCGGGCGACAAATAATCCACTGGACTGAAACGGGGTGCGTGATATACTTTCCATGTAGCTGAGCGTGCCCGTTCTTAACAGTTGTGGTAATACGAGCTGTCCAACAGCTCGCCTGGACAAAGTCCCCGACTACCCGTTACAGGTTACATGCGACTCCATGGGCTCAATACCAATGTAATGATTTTTCAACGAATGCAAAATGGCGGCCCGATGATATACGGCCACTGGCTGGCACGGAGGACGGAATTTCGAGCGCTATAACGGCCCGGCTAACAGCGGGACTGGTGATCGATCAAAACAAACAAAGCTCAAAAGCGATAAGCCAAGCCAACAGCCAACCCCCTTTCGGGGACTGCCCGCTATTGATTCATGAACCAATTATGGTCACTCACCTGAGTTTCCATTTCCCTGGACTTCTCGAGCAGCATTCGTGTTTGCTCGGCGGTCCGGTAAGCGCTGATCGACGTGGCGATGATCGAGCTTGCTTTTTCGATGAACTGGATTTCGTGTTGTTGAAATTCGGCGAATGATGCGATCTCAATGGCGCCAACCACTTCGGTGTCGGTCTTAAGCGGAACGATAATCAATACGGAAGGAGTCGCCTGGCCGAGCCCGGAAGTGATCTTAATGTAATCCCGGGGAAGACTTTTCATATACATCACTTCTTTTTCGATGATACACTGGCCGATCAGGCTGTTGCCCCACGGGATGCGTTTGGTGAGAAATTTTCGCTTCTCGTACGCATATGATGCCACCAGGTCAATACATTTTTCGCCGTCATCATCCTGCGAGGCAACGAACAGACCACCCTGGTTTGCTTTCAGGAAATAGATCAGGGTCTTGAGGGCGTTAAAATAAAACTCTTCATTGGTCTTGTAGTTGAGGCGAAGGACGTCGTTAAGCTGCGTCAGCCCTTCGTTAGCCCACTTGCGTTTCTCGTCTTCGTCCCGGAATGTTCTCAGGTTGTTCCGCATAGCCTGAAGGGCAATGCCGAGCGTGTCATCTTCTCCCGAAGGGATAAATTCGGTATCGAAATGCCCGTTGCCGATCGCCACGGCAAAATTGACCTTGTCCCGCATGTTTGCCTCCAGGGTGTTTACCGAATTGATCATCTCCCCGATCTCATCGTTACTGGTTTTTGTCAGGACGTTCCCCTGGCGAATGTGCCCCTTTGCGAGTTCTTTCAACCGGGCGTTGACCAGGTTAACCGGTTTTGTGATCCCATTGGAGATCGCGTAAACGCTGACAATCAGTATGAGCAGTCCGGCAAGACTGATCAGACCGGTGCGCAGCAAGACTGCATTGATTCCGGATGTGATGGTGGACATGGGGACCATCGTCCCGATTGCCCAATTATTTTTGCCGTTGCCGATTACAAGTGGTGTGATCGCCATCATCGCGTCGTTTTCAGAGGAGATCCAGGTACGTGCCCGACCGGCTTTGATGTCGGCCAGGGCGGAAGCTGAGTCGGTCTTTAAAATCGTGGAGACCGGCTTGCCGATAAGCTCGCGGTTTTCGTGAGAGACGATCGCGCCCTCGTTGGAGATCAAAAATGTCGTGGCGCCCGGAAACGGTTTGATGTTTACAATGAAGTCCAGCGCTTCAAGGGTGATGTCCATCCCTGCCAGGCCAATAAATTTGCCATCTTTCAGCAGTGGAACGCAGACGGATGTTCCAAGGTAGTCGTTGCGCGCATCCTTCACAGAGGAGGTGGATGAAAGGTTGTAAGGTTCCAGCAGCTCCTCCTGTTTTGATTGCTTCAGGTTATAATACAGGCTGCCGACAACGTCTCCGTCGACATTAACTGTGTCGAACACCGGGTCGCCTTCCTGGTAATAGGTGTAGCGTATTCTGCCATAAGGCCTTGTCCATTCGGGATTGATCGCGGAGATTTCCATGCTCAGCCATGCGCTGAGGTATCGTTCATTTTGTTTTACGGCGCCGGAAAGCACGCTGCCTGTAAACTTTTCACGCACGCCCCTTTCAAAATCGATTGTGCCCGTTAATGTAGACGAAAGGGTTCGGGCAATCTCGAAATCACCATTGATGATTGAACCTGCGCTGCTTGCGTTTTCGCGCAATGAAGTGCTTGTGATCTGGCGCGCATCTTCGGTAAGCTGTTCCCTGAAATTAATCAGGATGAATGCGACGGCGAGGCCGTAAGTGGATATGATAATGCCAACAAGGATGAAGAGCTTTCTGCGGATAGTAAGCTTCATAAACAGGTTTAGGTTATTCAGGCGAAAGAGCAAAGATACGCAATTCCCGCGACTCTTATCGCCGCTGTGGACAGCGGAAATTGCTGTCAGGTCTTAGCCGCCGTGTTGGCTGTGTTAATTGCCGGTGTGTGAATCGAATACTGGCTTCCGTCAGCAGAGGTGTTCGCCAAAACCAGCCTTTCAAGATCTGAAATCAAAAGAATTTCCGGCAATTCGAAGGCCATCGCGGTCTTGCCATCTCGTAGTTTTACAAGAAAGGCAGGCTGAAACGTAAAACCTGTTCTAACAGTAAATTCAATTCTACCGGCGTGGGTGATCTTAACATACCTTTGCCCTTGTAATCAATGCGCGATGTCCCCTGCTTATACTTTAAAGGACCTCTGTCTCTATTTTTTAAAGCTCGGTGCCCTCGGTTTCGGCGGGCCAGTGGCCCTCGTGGGATACATGCACCGGGATTTGGTGGATGCCCGCAAGTGGATCACCGAGGACGATTACCGTGAAGGATTGGCACTCAGTCAGCTTGCTCCCGGACCGCTTGCGGCGCAACTCGGGATCTATGTTGGATACGTTCACTACGGCATTCTTGGAGCAACACTCGCGGGAACGGCGTTTGTGCTTCCTTCTTTTGTAATGGTGGTGGGTATTGGGTGGGCCTATCTTGAGTTTGGCGGATTGCCCTGGATGCAGGCTGTCTTCTACGGAGTTGGCGCCGCCGTGATTGGAATCATTGGCATCGGTAGTTATAAGCTCACGACAAAAAGTATCGGTAAGGACCTGTTGCTGTGGGGCATTTTTGTTGTCCTGGCCGCCACGACGTTCTTGTTTGAACAGGAGATTGTCTGGCTGATCCTGATGGGAGGCATCGTGGTTTGGTTCGCGAAAGCACCGCCAGCCTGGCTGCGTTTTTCAACGAATATGTTCTTTCCTTTACTGGGCCAGATGCCAGCGGTCTCATTCGAGACAAAGCTGTGGCAGATAGCGTGGTTTTTTGCGCAGGCAGGAGCGTTCGTATTCGGGAGCGGACTCGCCATTGTCCCTTTCCTCTACGGGGGCGTCGTCAAGGAATACGGTTGGCTGAACGAACAGGAATTTCTCGACGCCGTCGCGGTGGCAATGATCACACCGGGTCCTGTGGTGATTACGGTTGGATTTATCGGCTATCTGGTGGCCGGCTTCTGGGGTGCGCTCGTTGCTGCCCTTGCCACCTTCCTGCCCTGCTACCTGTTTACGGTTATTCCGGCCCCCTACTTTAAGAAATACGGGAAACATCCCGCGATCAAAGCCTTTGTCGACGGGGTTACAGCTGCGGCCATCGGAGCGATCGCCGGCGCCGTGGTCGTGCTGGGAAAGCGAACATTGACGGATTTGCCGACCTTGCTGATCGCCATCGCCACCGCAGCGATCCTTTTGCGCTTCAGGAAATTGCAAGAACCTTACGTCATTATCGCCGCAGCGCTGGTTGGCGTATTGCTAAAAATCGTTTTATGAAATGGATAACGCGGGAACGCCCGAAGATCGACCGCATAGCCTGTCCGTGGCTTATCAAAAAGTTTGTGGATCCCACGGCCGAATTTATTTACGTTCCGAAGGACCAGGTATTTCAAAAAGCCGGAGACTTCAACGCGATTCCCTATGATATACCGGGGGCCGAGTACACCCACGAAGGTGCGTGCTGCACTTTTGACTACATCATACGCAAGCACGGGATAACCGACCCTGCAGTCCTGAGTATCGCGCGGATCGTTCGCGCTGCCGATACCGATTCTTTTGAGCTCGCACCGCAGGCTGCGGGACTCTGGGCAATCTCAGCAGGACTCTCGTACAATCACAAGGACGACCATGAGATGCTCGCGATCGGCATGAAGATCTACGACGCGCTTTACAGCTGGGCGCGTTATGTTCAGGATGAACGTCACAACTGGAATCCCGACAGTTAGGTCGCTTTCCTCGCAGCCCGGTATCTCAAGTCTGTAAAACCTGTCTTGCGAATACATTCCAGGAAACCGATGCATACCCCGACAGGATTCATACACATCGATCCGTGCGTCTTACAAACAGACTGTCATGACCGATTATCAACCAGTGACTTATGTCCGCGATGCTAATGCCGTGTGGAGGTTCGCGTCTGGCCGTTGCAACAAGGGGCGCAAAAGGATCTTTGACTTCTAATCCCGTTGCGCATCCCTCCGATCACTTCCGTTTTTGGATCTCATCGTAAAAAAACACGTGTGCCGGGAATTGTTTGAAGCGGTAAGGACGTCTGATCGCATCCATCCCGGCGCTGTCGCCAAAAAGGCTTTTAAAATTCTTCTTATTGTAGTTGCCGCGCCTCAGCTTGAATACCTTGCCGTCATCTTTGGACACCCAATAAGCGCGCTGACGCCCCCCTGTTAATTTGATGGAAGCCGGCGCAATAGGACCCGCGTTGGCCAATGGTATCCCGATTCCGCTGGTTTTGCGGCTGCCGAGGCTATAGTATACTTTGATCCTTGTGTCAAAGCCTGGATTAAGCTGTTGCATCAATACCGGTTTGCCCGAAGGCAGGATGACGCGGGAGTAAACGATGTACTCTTGTTTGTAGATCTGGTTCCAATCGGCCTTGAGTATTTTTTTCAGCGACGATGCCTGATCATTGGTGCTCTGTGCACGTGTCAGGGCGTTGTTGCGGAAGCCCACTTCTTGAATCTCACTCGCCGTAAACTTGGCCAGTTCCCCGGACGGAAGTACGACGGAAATGGTCTTTATCCCGCGCGATGTCGAGACGACCAATCTGGTTTTGCCTTCGAGTGTCTCGCCGTCAGCTTTGACGATATACACCGATTGTGAAGGC
>DASPNN010000188.1:0-14836 GCA_035626495.1 Chryseosolibacter sp. | reverse complement strand
ATCTCATACGAGGTTTTCATGGGGCTGGCGCTCATGGGTGTGGTTCTGCATGCCGGTTCATTCAGCCTGAATACGATCGTCCTCGCCCAGGAGGACATGTGGTTTATCATCCCGCAGTTCCTCGGATTTGTGATTTTTCTGATTGCAGGTATCGCCGAGACCCATCGTTTGCCATTTGATATACCCGAAGCAGAAAGTGAATTGATCGCGGGCTTTCACTCCGAGTATTCAGGAATGAAATTCGGGATGTTTTTCGTCGGTGAATACCTGGGTATCATGCTCATTTCCTCCATGGTGACGTGCCTGTATTTTGGCGGATGGCTTGGGCCGGATTTCCTTCCACCGGTGGTCTGGTTCCTCATCAAAATGTTTGCCTTCATTGCCCTTTTTATTTTGCTGAGGGCTTCGTTACCCCGGCCGCGTTACGATCAGTTGATGGAATACGGATGGAAAGTGCTTTTTCCGCTCACGCTTGTAAACCTGCTGATTACGGCAGCAATTATTTTGTACCGAAACAACCCTTTAACCTAAACGCCTATGTTCAGCATCATCAGAAGTATGTGGATTACGTTCATGCACATGTTTCATAAGCGTGACACCATCCTGTACCCGGAAGAGAAACCGAAGCTGACGACGCGCTGGCGCGGAAGAATCGTGCTGACGCGCGATCCCGACATGGGCGAGCGCTGCGTGGGCTGCTACCTGTGCGCGGCTGCGTGCCCGGTCGACTGTATTTCACTACAGGCTACGGAGGATGAAAATGGCAGACGGTATCCTTCGTTTTTCAGGATCAATTTTTCCCGTTGTATTTTCTGTGGATTCTGCGAGGAAGCTTGCCCTACTTATGCAATACAGCTGATCCCTGACTTTGAGATGGGCGAATACAAGAGGCAGAACCTTGTTTATGAAAAGCATGAGCTGCTGATCAATGGCCCTGGAAAGTATCCGGGTTACAACTATTACAAAGTCGCGGGCCTGGCGATCGGCGGAAAAGATAAAGGTGAGGCGATCAACGAGAACCCTCCGGTGGATATTAAGAGTCTTGTTCCATAGGGATTTGAATGAAAAAAGTTAAACGCGGTACGATATGATAACATTCTATATTGCAGCCACCGTCGCCGTCCTGGCAACGATCATGGTGATTACCCGATATAACATGATTCATGCGTTGCTATACCTGGTTGTTTCCTTCCTGGCCGTGGCCATCGTGTTCTATGTGCTCGGTGCCCCTTTCATGGCCGCACTTGAGGTGATCGTTTATGCGGGCGCCATCGTAGTTCTTATCATATTCGTGATCATGATGCTCAATCTGAAACAGGAGGCCGTCGACCAGGAAAGGGAATGGCTGACGCCAAACGTGTATGTCGGCCCGGCCTTACTGTCCATCATCCTGCTGGCCGAGCTTATTTACATGATCAGCTCGTCGGGGACTACGGCCATTCGCGAAGAGATGCTGGATGCCAAGGCGGTAGGCCTGTCGTTATACGGCCCGTACATCATCGGTGTAGAGCTTTGCGGCATCCTGCTGATGTCCGGGATTGTGGGCGCCTATCACCTGGGGCGGCAAAAGAAGAAGGTCGTGCACAGATTCCTAGAATTAAAAGAAGAATGAATACAATAGCTGTTGAATCCGGATTGATCCTGGCCGGCGTGCTGTTCATGCTGGGCCTGATCAGCGTTTTGGTCAGGCGAAACATCATCTTTATGCTCATTTCGGTGGAGATTATGCTGAACGCCGCGGGGCTCGCATTCATTACGGCGGGGGCCAAGTGGGTCCAGCCGGATGGACAGGTGATGTTCGTTTTTATTCTCACGATGGCAGCCGCGGAGGTTTCCGTCGGGCTGGCGCTGATCCTGCAGATCTACCACCAGTTGAAGACACTCGACAGCGACGCAGCCAACAAAATGAAAGGATAGTAGTCATGTATAAAGTCAGGAACACATGAAAGAATTGCTTTGGTTAATCCCGGCGTTGCCATTCATAGGGGCGCTTATTCTGATCCTGGCGGGCTCGCGCCTGAGCCGCTCCCTGGTCCCGGTCGTCGGCGCGGGCAGCGTGGGACTCGCCGCCCTGGTCACGCTGCTGATCGGGTTCGAATTCCTTTCAGGCACCCGGGCGCCGTTCGAGCAGCTGCTATGGACATGGATCGAGGTCGACGGGTTTAAACCAGAGGTGGCTCTGTACCTGGACTCACTGTCGCTGGTCTTCATTTTTGTGATCACATTTGTCGGTTTCCTGATTCACCTGTACTCGGCCGAGTTCATGCGGGAGGATGAGGGGTATTCACGGTTCTTTACATTTCTGAATTTGTTTGTCGGCTCGATGCTGATGCTGGTGCTGGCAAACAACCTGGTGCTGATGTATCTGGGATGGGAGGGAGTTGGATTATGCAGCTATTTGCTGATCGGATTCTGGTATAAAGAAGAAAAAAATGGCTACGCTGCGCGAAAGGCTTTTATCATTACACGTGTTGGCGATACGGCAATGGCGATCGGGTTGTTCATGCTGTTCAGAACGTTTGGCACGCTCGATATCCAGGCAATTTTGTCCGGAGCACAAGACACGTGGCAGGTTGGATCCCAGACCGCTGTTGCAATCGGATTGCTTCTGCTGGGAGGCGCTGTCGGCAAGTCGGCTCAGCTTCCGTTGCAAACGTGGTTGCCCGACGCGATGGCGGGTCCTTCACCGGTAAGTGCGCTGATTCACGCCGCCACCATGGTGACGGCAGGGGTGTACCTGATTGCGCGGATGTACGCGATCTTCGAGCTCGCTCCGCTCGCCCAATTATGGGTAGGTATCATCGGCGCACTGACCCTGCTGATCTCGGGCTTCACGGCGCTGACCCAATATGACCTCAAACGAATCCTCGCATATTCGACCATCAGCCAGATCGGGTACATGTTTCTGGCATTGGGTGTGGGTGCGTTCTCGTCGGCGATCTTTCATTTTATGATTCATGCCTTTTTCAAGGCATTGCTCTTCCTAGCGGCAGGTGCGGTAATCCACCTGCTACACCATGAGCATGACATTTTCAGAATGGGTGGCCTGCGCAAAAAGCTGCCTGTGATATATTGGACTTTTCTTATCGGAGCAGCGTCACTGGCCGCCTTGCCGTTGATCACCGGGGGCTTTTACAGTAAAGACCAAATCCTTTGGTACGCGTACGCGGGGGAGAAAGGGAATATATGGTTCCTGGTTGCCGCGATGACAGGCGCTTTCGTCACTTCCCTTTACACCTTCAGAATGGTCTTTGTTACGTTCTTTGGAACTGAAAAGACTCACGTGGGTCACCACGCCGGGACACTCATGACTTTGCCGTTGGTGGTGCTGGCGATCCTCTCGACGCTTGGCGGATTTATTGAACTGCCGCACACGATGGGCCATGTTCAGCTGTTTTCCGATCACCTGAGTACGGTTCTGCCTGCGATCTCGCTGAAAGAAGGGGTTGAAAGCTCTGAGTGGATTGTGCAGCTGATCGCAGCCGGCTTGTCGCTCACAGGCGTATACATCGCTTATTTCTTGTATGTGCAAAGTCCTCAAAGCGTGGAGCGTATCAAGACGTCGGTAAATGCCCTTCATCAGTTCTGGTTTTCCGGGTGGGGCTTTGATGCGGTTTACGATTTTCTTTTTGTGAAACCATTTTTGTGGATGGCTCGCACGAACAAAGCAGATGTGGTCGACAAAGCCTACGACGGTGTGGTGGTATCGACTGGCTACTTCCATCGCGGTTTTGCGTGGACACAAAGCGGGATCATGCGGTGGTACATGGTGGGCATTGTCATTGGAACGATCCTGGTCGTGACGCTTAGTCTGATCTATTATTGAATATGAAAAAACTTAAAACCTGATACGATGATGCTTGCCGTGTTGATTATCGTTTTGATGGCAGGTGGGCTACTCGCCTGGATCTCTCATCAATGGCATCCCCAGGCCCCAAAATGGATCTCGCTGGTTTCAGTCTTGATCGATTTTGCGATCATTGCCATTTATTGGCTTCAACATTATCAGATCGGCGACCTGTTCAACGACGGGTGGCTGGCTTCGTACAAGGTGCCCTGGATCGAAAGCTTCGGTATCAGCTTTAATCTCGCGATGGATGGCCTGAGTTTACTGATGCTCGTGCTCACTTTTTTCCTTGGGGTCATGGCCGTGCTCATTTCGTGGAATGAGATTTCACACCGGGTGGGGTTTTATTATTTTAACCTGCTCTGGGTACTTGCCGGGATCACGGGCGTTTTCGTGACGCTTGATATGTTCCTGTTTTACTTTTTCTGGGAAGTGATGCTGATCCCGATGTATTTTCTAATCGGTATCTGGGGTCACGAGAACAAAAGATACGCCGCGTATAAATTTTTCATCTTTACACAGGCAGGCGGATTGCTCATGCTGTTGGCCATCCTCGGCCTGTATTTTCTTCACGGACGGGCTACTGGTAACTTCACATTCGATTACCTGCAGCTCCTGAATATGGAACTCGAGCCGTCCACCGGTCGGTGGCTGATGCTCGGATTCCTGGTCGCATTTGTTGTCAAACTCCCGATCGTTCCGTTCCATACCTGGCTGCCGGATGCTCATTCGCAAGCCCCCACGGCAGGCAGTCTGATCCTGGCGGGTCTGTTGTTGAAAACAGGTGCCTATGGGATCCTCCGGTTTGTGATTCCGCTTTTTCCGGATGCGGCGGCGGAAATTGCTAAACCCGCGATGCTGCTCGGCGTAGTCGGAATCTTGTATGGGGCGGTCCTGGCTTACGCGCAGACCGACTTGAAACGGTTGGTTGCCTATACCAGTGTAAGCCACATGGGTTTTGTCATGCTTGGCGCGTTTGCTTTCAACAAGCTCGCGTTGCAAGGGGTGGTTATGCAGATGATTACACACGGGATCAGCACGGGTGCTTTGTTTATTCTTGCCGGATGCATTTATGAACGAATCCACACACGGGATGTCACCAAAATGGGAGGTTTTTGGCCCAACATGCCGCGCATGGGCGGCATTGCGCTAGTTTTTGTAATGGCTTCGCTTGGGTTGCCGGGCCTTGGAAACTTTGTCGCTGAATTTCTGACACTTGTCGGGTCCTGGCAGGTTAGCCAGAAGCTTACAATTCTCGCTGCGATCGGTCTCGTCGGCGCGACGGCATATTCCCTGCGAATCATGCAAAAGGTCTTTTACGGACAAGCATTGCCGGCAGGCGATCATGCGGTACACGACATAACGATCCGTGAAAAATTCATCCTGATACCGATGGTGGTCGTGATCATTGTCCTGGGCATCTACCCGGGGCCGGTACTGCAGACGGCGAACGCGCCGATTTCAAATGTCTTGGATTACAAACCTGCGAAAAAGGTCGTAGCAACAAACACTCTTGAAATGAAAGGAGGAACCGATGAGCAAGAATGATTTTCTCAGTATCGTTCCGCTGTTTATCCTGACCAGCGCGTCGATACTTATCCTGTTTTCAATCGCTGTTAAGCGCAACCACAAGTTTATATACGCGATCACGGCGATCTCACTGCTTGCTGATTTTCTTTACCTGATCACTTTCAGCGCATCATCGACCCACGTTGTCGAGCCTTTGTTCATTTTCGACGGCTTTGGTGTTTTTAACGTCGGGCTTATTCTCGTCATTGCGTTTGCCGTCACCATGCTGTCTTATGCCTATTTTGAACAACGCGAAGAGCGCAAGGAGGAATATTACATTTTGCTCATACTGGCTACCCTCGGTTCGGCGGTACTGGTTATCAGCAAACATTTTGTGTCACTTTTTCTCGGCCTTGAAATCCTGAGCGTGTCTCTATACTCCATGATCGCGTACCTTCGCAAACGTGAACGCTCGGATGAAGCTGGAATCAAGTATCTGATCCTGGCTGCTTTTTCCTCAGCATTTCTTTTGTTCGGAATGGCGCTCGTGTACGCCACCACGGGAGCGATGGAGTTCAGCGCGATCGGCAAGTTTATTACCGAACACCCGCAGATGCCCCTGATGCTGATCACCGGTATCTGCATGATGATCGTTGGAATCGGTTTCAAGCTCGGCATTGTTCCATTTCATATGTGGACAGCCGACGTGTATGAAGGGGCGCCGGCACCGGTCACCGCATTCATCGCCACCGTGTCCAAAGGAGGCATGGTGGTTTTACTGGTAAGGTTTTTCAGCCAGATCAACGGCCACCATCAGACCCTCATCCTGATCTTTACCATCCTGGCGGTTGCCAGCATGTTCATTGGCAATTTCCTGGCGCTGTATCAGAATAATGTCAAACGCATTCTGGCGTATTCGTCGATATCGCATATCGGGTATTTACTGGTGGCGTTCCTGGCAGGTGGTGACCTCGGTGTGGAGGCGGTGAGCTTCTACCTTGTTGCCTATTTCATCACGACCACCGGGGCATTCGGTATTGTTGCTGGGCTATCGGATAAAGACCGTGACGCCGAGCTGATCGACGACTACCGCGGACTTTTCTGGAAGCGACCCTGGACTGCAGCGATCTTCACGACTATGTTGCTCTCACTCGCAGGAATACCTCTTACAGCCGGGTTTGTCGGCAAATTTTATATTATGGCGGCAGGGGTGAGCACCGAAAAGTGGTTGCTTGTTGTCATCCTGGCTGTCAACAGTGCGATCGGACTTTATTACTACATCAAATTGATAGCCGCAATGTTTGAACAACAGACCGAAGAGCAACGCAAATCGATCGAAGAGCTCCACCCGTATTTTTACATCGTGTCAGGGGTAACGATGGCGATGCTGACGGTCGCGTTGTTGTGGATTGGTATTTATCCGAACAGCATGGTGGCGTTGATCAAGACCGTTCTGGCGCAGATTTGATCATCGTTCCAGAATCGCAGCGACACCCATACCTCCTCCGGTACAGACGCTGATAAGTCCACGGCCCTTACCGGCCTCTCGTAGGATTTTACTGAGTGTGCCAACGCATCGGGCGCCCGTTGCCCCAAAAGGATGGCCGAGTGCGAGGCTTCCTCCCTTGACGTTCATCTTCGTGCGGTCAATGGTTCCGAGTGGTTTATCGAGGCCAAGCTCTTTTTTGCAATAAGCTTCGCTTTCCCATGCTTTGAGCGTGCACAACACCTGTCCGGCGAAGGCTTCATGAATCTCGTAAAAGTCAAAATCTTGCAGTCTGAGATTGTTTCGCTGAAGGAGGCGCGCAACGGCAAGGGTAGGAGCCATCAATAACCCGGCGCCGCCTTCTACATAATCAATGGCGGCCGCCTGTCCGTCCACAAAATAGGACTCGATCTCATAACCGTTGTCTTTCGCATATTGTTCGGAGCCCATAAAAACCGCTGCCGCCCCGTCAGTCAACGCGGTGCTATTACCCGCTGTCAGACTTCCTGCAGCCGACCGGTCAAAGGCTGACTTCAGCTTTCCAAGTTTTTCCGGTGTCGTATCCTCCCGCAGGATTGTATCGCGTGTTGCGCCTTTGAAGGGAATCACAAGGTCGCTGTAAAAGCCTTCCTTGTACGCAAGCGCAGCCTTCATGTGGCTCACGAACGCGAACTGGTCCTGCTCAATGCGAGAAATATTCCATTCCTTCACCATTTTTTCCGTGTGCTGTCCCATAGATAGCCCCGTTCTTGGCTCAACAATGCCCGGGAAGGCCGGCTTGAGGTCTGAGGGACGAATGCGAAGAACTTTTTTGATCCTTTCGGTCACGGATTTCGAATTGTTGATGTCGATCAGCTTCCATGCGAGTGACCGTTGCGCCATGACCGGCAGATCGCTGTTCGTATCGCTTCCCCCCGCAATACCACTTGCGATTTGACCTGCTGAGATTTTCAGGGCAATGAGGTTGACAGTTTCAAGACTTGTTCCGCAGGCACGCTGAACGTTGAAGGCCGGCGTGTGCTTGTCAAGAGTCGTCCCAAGGACGACTTCGCGTGCCAGGTTCCATTCAATAGAGCTTGTCATAACTGCCCCCAATGAAACCTCATCGATTCGTTTGCCTTGCAGGCCAAATTTGCCAATCAGCGCATTGAGTGTTTCAGTGAGCATCTCCTGATTGGTCGTCCGGGCATATTCTTTAAAGGATCGAACGAACGGAATTCTCTGGCTGCCCAAAATAGCGACGCGGTTGGCCTTGTGTTGCATACGGTGAAAATTGTGACCTGAAGATAAGGGTTATTAATCCGCAGGTCAAAATTAAATCATCGTGCCAGCCCCATGGAATCGATCATTGAACGGTACTCGTTTCTGCCCAGGCTTGCCAGCAACTCGGCTGCCTTGTCCAGGATAAAGACGTCCAGATCATCCGGATTCACCCCAGTCGCAAGATCACGAGTCACCGCGGTGTGGTAGAACTCAAACAGCGGGGTAAGCATGGCCTCCGCCATTGAGTCTTCGTCAATATTGATTAGCAATTCTCCAGCCTGGAGATTTGTATAAGAAGGCGGCAGGTGTGGCGGATAAAGGTACCTTGCGGCGTGCTTCAATACATACGTGCATTTTTCTTTTTCACCCTCCATCAGGAACGCAAGCGCCAGCGTATTCAAGGATTGGCGTAATGGCACAATCATCCTCAGAAAATGATCTTCGTGCGTAAAGTACACATCGCTACGCTGCAGGTTTTCATAATTGGCGTTCTCGACGAGGTTGCGATATGCGCGTTGCGTGTCGACCTGCAAGTTCTTGCCGTTGTTTCGTATAGGAGTTAATCTCCAGACGGGACCCTCTTGTACAAGGTATGGCTCGAGGTCCAGGCCGATACCGTTCATGGAGGTGAAATTGAAATAGACTGGTCGCTCCCAATTATTATTCAGTATGAGGTCGATGATGGCCAGAGCGTTTTTCTGAAGATAGGGCTCGGTCAGCTGGAGCTCGATCGGTTGAGGTGTATTCGCTGGAAGACGTGTCTTGACAAAAGTGTCATTTTGAAGCTTCTCTCCGTCAATATTGATCAGCAAGGTCTTTGATGGCAAAATGTGATACGGCTCCCCGGTGCTCGAATGAGCGATGAGTGACGGGTGTCTACGGTTGAGGAACTCGAGATACTGTCGCGCATCGACCGGTGTTTTTAATCGTTCGTCAACGTAGAGCACGTCGTTCGGACCATGTTGCCGGTAGTCGTCTTCACTGAGGAATAACCTAAAGGCTGCCGAATTGTAATACGGTCTCCGAAGCTGGTTGATGTACCAGTCCGTGTTCATATAGCTGAGCACCATGACGCGTACGTCTGTCCGGACCCCTTCGACATCCTGAAGGTACCAGAATGGAAATGTATCGTTATCACCGCCGGTGAAAATGATCGCGTTTGGCACGCAGCTGTTCAAAGTGTTGCGCGCGTTGTCGATTTGGAACGTGCGGCCGGAACGATCGTGATCGTCGAAATTCTGATACGCCATCCACCCCGGGAGCGCCAGTGCCAGAACGCCGACCGCGGCCATGAGGGACTTACTCCGTGCGAGAATTCCGTAGACGGCCATAATGCCCAGGCCGATCCACAATGAAAAGGCAATGTATGATCCCACATAGATGTAGTCCCGCTCACGGGGTTCATTAGGAGGCGAGTTCAGATAGACAGCGAGGACCAATCCTGTGATCAAAAAGAGCGTGGTCACCTGAGCAAAGCCTTTTCGGTCACGCGCGAATTGCTTGAAAGCCCCAAATAAGCCCAATAGAAGCGGAACCATCCAGTACTGGTTTCGGGCGCGGTTTGCGAACTGCGATGATCCTTTCAGCGGTTCCCACGGTTTCAGCCATGGACTATTTTGAATATCACTTTCGCGCCCGGCGAAGTTGAACATCATGTACCGCAGATACATGTGACCTAGCTGGTATTTAAATAGAAATTCCAGGTTATCGGTGAAGGTCGGTTTTTCATGGGACTTAAGTCCGGTCCAGCGCCGGTACGTTTTAATATGATCGGGATCGTTGCTGTAAATTCGCGGCAAAATGGTTTGACGGTTTTTTTCATATTCGTATCCGTGCAACGATCCGGCTTTGTGATACCCGGTGTCTCCTTTGAAATGTATCTCCTTTTTCACAAATACGGATTTAATCCGTGCATCGAAGTAAGGACCGAATAGCAGGGGACTTGATGGATACGACTCGCGGTTCATATAAGCTTTGATCAGCGAGAGGTCTTCCGGGTTTGTTTCATCGATCGGCGGATTCTGATTCGACCGCACAAACAACACCAGGTAAGGCAGGAATCCGCAGATAAGCAAGATCAGGCACCAAGTATATGTTCGCAGCTTTGGGAACTTAGTGATTAGCCACCACGATACCGCGATCAAGGAGATAAAGAGGAAAATTGCACCTGAATAAAATGGCAGATGAAGTGTGTTGACAAACACGAAGTCGATGGAAAATGTGGCTTCAAAAAGCCCGATAGCCACAAATTTGTTCAACATAAACACGATTGCAAGGCCGGAAATCGCACAAACGGTTGTCGATCTCAACGTGATATTTTTATCACGTGAATACCAGGCGAACGGCAAGATCGCCAGGGCCAGAACACACATCGGGTGGATACAATACGCAAGCCCTGCAACATAAAAAATCAGCATCAATCGTTTTGCCCGGTCCGGTTCGGGCATTCGTGATCCTGTGAGAATGAGCCATGCGAGCAGCGTCAGAAAAAAGCACGCAAGTCCATAAGTTTCAGCCTCGACCGCTGAAAACCAGAACGAGTCTGAAACCGCAAGGATCAGGCTTCCGCATACGGCCGCGACGAGCATTGAAGCCCGAGGGTGTTTTCCGGTGCCTGTCATGCAGGTTGCAAAGTGGCAAAGAATGTAAAAGACCATTAATACCGTCAGTGCAGAAGAAAAAGCGCTCATGAAATTAAGCGTCCACGCGACCTGCGTAGTATCGTTCCACGCGAGCATCGTGAAAACCCTGCCAATCAGCAATGAAAGCGGCGTGCCCGGTGTATGGGGTACCTGCAGCTTATACGCCGAAGCTATGAACTCTGAGCAGTCCCACAGGGATGCTGTCGGTTCGAGCGTGACCACATAGAGTGCGAGGGACAAAGCAAATACAGTAAAACCTAAGAATGTTTGGATCCGGTTTGCCCGAGACACGGGATTGCTGCAAACCTGGACGACTGACCGATGCCCGAGAATGCCGATCACTGGAAGGGTGAACCCGATGACCAACAACGGGGGGGCTATCCAAAGTGTGAGTGGTCCGAAACCGTGCGGTGTCGGGTCCGCCGACATCAGTGAGAGGCCTGATAAAATCAATAGCAGGCTGCCGAAAAAGTACCGTCGGTCCGCGTGCGAGAAGTAAACCATAGCGTTAGTTTTTGGTCGCGGCCCAGTTGCCGTACCGTCGCAATTGTACTGGAAAGGAGCTCCGGGAAAAGTTAAGAATCGTAAAGAAGTGTTAAGGCAGTGTTAAAAAAGAGAAACCATATCCCGTTTGCCCGGAAAACCGTATTTTTATGATGTGAAGAACAAGCATCTAAGCACGATTATTGTTTTCGGCTCGTTCGTTTTAGCCGGGCTGATCGTTGTACAGTATTATTGGTTCAAAAAGGCCTTTGACGTTTCCGAAAGGCAATTCGATCACAGTGTGCAGGTAGCGCTTAAGAAAGTCGCCGATACAGTTTCCCGGGATGCGGAGGTAAAAAAACTTTCTTCCAATTTCTTTTTTGTCAATACATCCAGCGGACTCAATAGCCAGTTCGTTGACACGCTCGTCCGAAATGAATTCTTGCGCCGTGGACTGGACGTCGAATATGAAATCGGAATTTATGAGGCGGACGATGATACTCTGGTATATGGAAACTATGTCCCTTCCACCCGCGCGCCTGTCGGCGAGCACGGGGAGGGTGTCAGCTTCCGCGAGGCGGAAAAGAATTTTGCGGTGTTTTTTCCGAAAAAGCGGAGTTACATCGCTGCCCAGCTCGACATATGGATCTTTTCGAGCAGCGTCCTGTTGCTCATGATGGGATTCTTCACGTTTGCCATTGTCTCGTTGCTGCGCGAGCGCAGATTCTCCGACCTGAAGAACGATTTCATCAACAACATGACCCATGAATTTAAGACACCTGTAACCAATATTCAGATTGCAGGAGAGATCCTGATGGGTAAGATTGCGGATGAAGCGACGCGGGCATATGTCGGCATTCTGCTCAAGGAAAATCGCAAGCTTCGCGACAAGATCGATGACGTTCTCCTAGGGGCGTCATCCGCGTATAACCTTCGCCCGGCATTTGAAACCGTCGATGTGCACAGGCTCATTGCCGATTGTGCGGAGACGTTCCAGATGAAAGTTGCGCAGCGGCGCGGGACGCTCAGACTCGAGCTTTTTGCCAAGGGATCGATGGTCCTTGCTGATCGCGAACTCCTCGCTCATGCAATCAATAATGTGATTGACAACGCTGAAAAATATTCTCCGGCTGAACCAATCATCGTCGTAAGGACCAAAGACGCAAAAAAGGGCATCGAGATAGAGATCATCGATTCCGGAATGGGTATCGAGCCGCGGTATCAGCAGAAAGTGTTCGAAAAATTCTTCCGGATTGCAACTGGAAATGTCCATAACGTAAAAGGATTCGGCTTGGGCTTAAACTTTGTCCGGGACGTGATACAAACGCATCGTGGCAATATCCAGCTGTTAAGTGAACCGGACAGAGGAACTGAGGTCAGGATTTTTCTACCCGTTTCATGAAGGCCTGCCCGCAAATAATGTTGATTGAAGACGACGAGAGCCTAGGGTTCCTGATTAAGGATGCCCTGGATGCATGTGGCTGGCAGGTCCATTTGATGCCCGACGGGATGAAGGGTCTGACTGCTTTTCACCAGGTGGCGTTCGATGTTTGCGTGCTCGATGTCATGTTGCCGGAGAAGGATGGATTCGAGGTCGCGCGTGAGATCAGAAAATACAATCAGCAAATTCCGATCGTCTTTCTCACCGCTAAGGGCCAGACCGACGACCGCATACGTGGTTTTCAGCTGGGCGCGGACGATTATGTCACAAAACCATTCAGTATAGAGGAATTTAAATATCGGCTGGAAGCTATACTGAAACGTTGCGGCAGATTGCCGGAAAGGTCAGGCCAGGGGCAGCTTGTCGCCGGTAAGTCCCATCTGGACGTTCACAATATGCTCCTGGAAATTGACGGCTCTACCATTCGGCTGACCCATAAGGAATGCAAAGTCCTCGCTATTTTTTTCAGGCATGTAAATAAGATTGTGGAACGCGACGTTTTCCTGAAAACCATTTGGGAAGACGACGGTTTTTTTGTTGCCCGCAGCATGGACGTTTTTGTTTCACGGCTCAGGAAATATTTGCGTTCCGATGATACGTTACGGATCGAAAATATCCGTGGCATCGGCTACATTTTGAAACAGTCACTTAATTCGTAATTGCTACTTGCCCGCGTAGTGACCGCCCACTTCACGTGGACGGAGTTTTTTAGCATCGATATGGAGTGCCTGAACAAACGCTTGGTCAAGATCTGTCGTATCGGAATTCTGCTCCCGGATTTTCGGATTTGCATGTGAAACGAAAATGCCGCTTTGCTATTGTACGGCTACGATCTTAACTGTGGTTCTCCGGTTATGCTGGTGGTCCTCTTCACTGACGGCATCTTTTACCTTCAGGTCATCCTCGCCGTAGCCGATAGGGATCAATCGCTTGGTGCTGACCCCTTTCCCGACAAGATACCTAACCGCGGATTCCGCGCGCCGCTGCGAAAGTTTAAGGTTCGCCTCATTGCTGCCGCGGCTATCTGTATGTGATCCAAGCTCTACCTTCACACCGGGATTTTTCTTCATGAACACGACAAGCTTGTCGAGCTCGCGGGCCGCATCCGGCCGTATTGTTGCTTTGTTCACGTCATATTTGATCTCCAGTTCGATCGTCTGCCCGATTTCATTCTTGTCAAATAACGCAGTTGCCGGTACCATTGTCAGGATGAGAACCTCATTGTCTGCCATCTGGGCGAGCCGTTCGGGCGTGAGGGACGTGGACAGGTTTTTATAATCTTTGCAGGTTGCATGGATTGCCCAGGCTCCGCTGGATACCAACTCGGCTGACATGATTCCATTTTCGTTGGATTGGATGGTGGAGACTTCCCCTCTGACATCATTGCGGAGATCGATCATACCGCCCGTCAGTTTTTTGCCGTCAGTGGATTGCAATTCGAAAATGATCTTTTTCCTGGCACGGGGAAGCGTCAGAGTGATCTGTTCGGCCTGCACCATGCGTTTGATTTCCACAGATGAGAAGGTCCGGGTCGCCGCTTGATAGCCTTTCTTGCTGCCGGTAATTGTGTAGGTCTGCTCACCATTGAGAGACGTTACGTACACCGTTTCGATGTTATGTTCCTGGGTCGAGCCGTCAACCGCGATGGACAGCTCGAAATTTTCCAGAGGCGCACCATTTTCGTCCACGGCGCGGATTGCGGCTGATTTCATTTTGTTGATCGTTACTTCGTAGATGTTGTCATCTTTCGGATCATCCCCGCGATTCGAGGTAAAAAATCCTTTTGCGCCTTTTAATACGAATCCGAAGTCATCGCGGGAGCTGTTGACAGGGTGGCCGAGATTCCTTGGATTGGCGAAGTTTCCGTTTTCGTTGCGGGCGTGGAATATATCAAGGCCGCCCATTCCAGCATGGGTGTTCGAAGCAAAATAGAGGTCGCCCTTTTCGTCAATGAACGGGAACATTTCATTGCCGGAGGTGTTGATGGTGGGGCCAAGGTTCACCGATTCGCTCCACACCCCGTTGATAACGCGTAGATAATAGATATCTGTACCACCGTATCCGCCGGGCTTGTCAGAAACGAAGTACAGTTTTCCGTCAGGCGCCGTTGCCGGATGGCCCGTGGAAAATGCCTCATTGTTTATTGGCAACGGTTGTTCCTTTTG
>DASPNN010000187.1:0-5166 GCA_035626495.1 Chryseosolibacter sp. | reverse complement strand
AAAACAATCCGTTTTTTCTTTGGCTTCGCAGTAGTCCTTGCCTTTTCCCACCTTACGTGCGCGCAAGACACTGAAGCCACGAGCGATCCGCTCCGCATCAACCTTAAACCCAAAGAAACCGCCACCCCACCAGCCCCGCAGCACAGATTTCATGCGCTTCTGATCGCTGTCGAAGAGTACCAGGACCAAGGTATCACGCCATTGAGCGAGCCGTTGAAGGATGCCATGAATCTCAAACAGGTGCTGACGGAAAAGTACACTTTTGAAGAAGAAAACGTTTCGGTCCTGAAAAACCCGACGTTCGAGGAGCTCAGCGTGGCGTTCGAACAGCTAGTACACAAGATTCAGCCCACCGATCATCTGCTGATCTTTTATGCCGGTCATGGATACTTTGACGAAAAAACCAACATCGGCTATTGGTTGCCGTCGGATGCGCGCAAGGAAAACCGCGCAAAATGGTTCCGCAACAGCGCGCTCGTGGAAAACATCGGCGCAATCAATTCAAAGCATACATTGCTGATCGCCGATGCTTGTTTCAGCGGCGGAATCTTCAAACACCGAGCCCCATTCAACAACGCGAGCCCCGACATTTACAACATGATGAAACGCGCGAGTCGCAAGGCAATGACGAGCGGTGCGTTGACAACCGTACCCGACAAAAGCGTCTTTATGAAATACCTATTGAAGACATTGAATGAAAACGAGAACAAATTCCTTCCTGATGAATATCTGTTCGATGAGATTCGTCTGGCGATGCGCGCAAACTCAACAACACGTCCTCTATACGGTGAGATCCACAATGTCGGCGATGAAGGAGGAAACTTTGTGCTTATCAGAAGGGAGCAGGACCGGTCGGCGGCGCGGTAATATCGTTCTCCGACCGCTAGCGCGGAAATTACTTCCGTGCTTCCGACCTTCTAATTCGAACCCCGAAAGTCGAATTGAAGTTACTTCCAAAACCGAGTGTTACGCGAAAGAAACTTCTGCGCAGGACAGATCGCCGGTTAGCTGCAATACTTCTTTGCGTAGTATATGCGTTGACTGCTAGTCCCATTGTCGATGCAATCGCGATACGCCTTCGCTACTACACCATACTTTTCACTCTTCAGATGAAGTTCGTCAAACCAGTCGTCCTTTCCTGCCACGCCGCGACAGTCAATATGATACACGTTGTCGATTTGTTGAGTAATATCGGCAAACATGTCGTTGAACTCATCGATCAGGTAGCGGATCAGCTGGGCCTGAAGTCCCCGATCGCGAATGCCATTCGCAACCATTGGAATATAGAGCCAGCGGCCAGTTTGCAGCTTGCGGTTGACGATTCGCCGGAGGCTGATGAAAAACCCATGGTAATCCGGCGAGGGAATCGCGTAGTCGTACGCCTGGGTAATGATCTTCATGAGGGGATGTTTCTTCCGGATCCCATTAAACATCAGCCGGTATTGAAGCTTCAGGAGCCACATGAACGAGTAGAATGCTGGCTTAACATGTTGCTGCACGTGTGTGAGCGTTGTAAATCCCTCGTCGTCCAGTGACGGCATGTTTTCACCATATAAACGTGTGTTCTTGTCGTTATATTCCTTTTTGGATTTATACTTGGGCTGCTGGTTTGGCGTACCGCAGAGCATCAGCCCGAGCCGGTCGGAACCTACCATATCGTTTCCTCCTCCACTCACAAGGAACACGTCGGGATTCAATGTTGACAGCTTCTCTATATATTTTCCCTCGTAGATGATGTTTGTGATCCAGTCGCCTCCGTATGCAAGGCAGTAGATATTATAGTTGTCATTCTCGTTCAGGTGATCGATGATGTCTGCGATGGCCTGCGGAAATTCAAACCACGAATCGCCTTCGGCCACGATCACTTTTCCCTTCGAGCGATCGAACCCGTTGCGCATGCGTTCGTAGAAACGCTTTTCACGTTTGCGCTGGCTTTTAATGTTGGGCGCAATGGCCGCGTCCGATTCTTCCTGGAAAATTGTCTGGTTGATATCGAACACGCGAAAGATGCAGGCGCGGATATCTTCAAAGGTCACATCATTGGAGCTGACAAGCACATCGAGTTTTCGGTCATCGAATGCGAGGGGGTTGTCAACGATCTCGTTAAGAAGTTGCTGTTTAGACAGTAGCGTTTGGGATGACATGGTACGCGTTAATTTAGTCGGTGAATTATGTTCTATTTCAACTCAAAGAGATCAGGGTGGTCGAGACAAACACGTGTGTCATAACCATCCGAATAAAATACAAAGCCCATCCGTTCTTTCTGTTTTGAAAGAACCAGATGGGCTCCCTTAGCTAAAGTAAGGAAACACGCGGGAAATTCCAATAACGGGTGTAAGCGGTGTTCAAACTGATATTCCAGCGCTCGCACAAGACAAGGGCGGCCAAACGGAAAAAATCCTGTCCGCCAAGCTAATTTGAAGTCACCACTTCCGAAAGGAAATTGTCTTCAATTGTGATGGCAATGGTTCGGACAAACTTGGCGAACACATGATCCGTCAATTGATCGACCAATACATTCACTTTTTCGCCTGCAATTTTCGTCTTATCCCTTCGTTACACCCCATCGACACCGCAATATTATACGCGGTTGTCAAAGTCCAAGCTGCTGCTTGACTGCTGGCAGCAAAAAGATCTCGGCTTTCAGGTGACTTTCGCGCAACGACGAAATCGTCGATGTCTTATTCACGAATGGAACGATTGTTTTTTCGAAGAGTTTTTGAAGTTCGATCCGTCTGGCATCACCAGTCTGTCCCGCTCGCAGGTCCAGCGCCGCCACATCCCGGACCTGATTGGTAACATGCCCTGATGGGTTTTTCATCAGGGCTTTATCCGGTTTATAGGTGACGCCGAATGCTCCCTGGATGAAAACTTTTATGTTCAAATAATACGTGTCGGCAAAACTGGACTTCTGAAGCTCGAGAACGGTGATGGTTTCCGGCTTTTCCAGAAACCATCCGCCATTCCCTTTTGAAAAACCGGCCGACTTTGCTACTTGATCGAATAATGATTTGAATTCTTTCGTTTCCATTCTAATAGGTGTCCAAGACCGTTCTCCATTGAATACCCCGGAATTCCGGATACAACCTTAGCGTCTCGGGGGATTGAAGCTCACGCAAGTAAGTCTGAAGTTGCTGCTGCCCTTGCTGCATCGCGCGGGGATTATATGGTTTTAATTCATAAATGATACCGTTTTGCACATCCAAAAAGTCGATTCTCTTTCCGCTCGGCAGTCTGAATTCCTTTAAACCAGTTTGGCCAACTTTGTAAGCTTCGTGCATCTGGCGTCCGAGCCTCAGCGATGATTTCGTGTAGGCGCGCAACGTACTGACCCACATGCTGGCTCCAAAAACATAGTTTTCCGGCGTGGTCCACTGATCGTAAATCCATTTTCCGATCTTTAGGTTTTCGAAACTCGGATTTTCGTAACTATTGTAGTCAAATGCACCGAAGAAGATCGCCTGCGCGTAAGCATTATACTTACTCCCACCTACGTCGAGCGTCTCTGTTTTTTTCCCTTTGACCTCGTCAATGCGATCCTTACCGATGACATAATCCCACTGATAGACCCGATTGTTATTTTCATCCCGGCCAAGATACGATCTTGCATAAAAGTTTCCTTTATTCGGACCGCTTGTGATCTCGAAAAGTTCATAGTAATAGTCCCCAATAACGGCGGTATAAAAATAAGACGATAGCATTCCGATCGAATGGACGGGGACCACGTGGATATCCCAGATCTCGTTGGCTGGAACCTGCTCGAGCCCTTCGAGTTCAATACTATTGGTGATCTTGTTCTCGCTAAACGCGTAGGGACTGTTATACGGAAATTTTTCGGCTAATGGATCAACATTGAAGAACCTGCCGATCTCGGGTTGGTGATTTCTCCACTTGAATGCATCCCAATCCAGCCCAAGATCGTCAATGTGTTCCTGCCCTTGAAATTTGGATCGTTGACTGATGGTATGCTCACGCTGGTAAGAGTCAAAGGCCAATCCAAACGGATAGTATGATGTATGTTGGATAATAGGGCTCTTGATATGCGTGACCGAAAAGTCATCAAAGAATACTTCCTCGACGGGCTGTTCGTTGTCGTTGGAGAGATATACATAAAGCAACCCTGTTTCGGTCGCAGTAAAGTCCAACTCCAGCTTCTCGTGATCCACATCGGAACCGTTTTCACGTGGTGCGGCGCTGAGCTTGCGCACATCAAATTGCACTCGATCGAGATTGCCATCAATGGGTATAAAAACATAATTGAGGTATGCCGGCGGGCCCGAGTATTCTCCATCCGGAATTGGTTCGGGTTCGCGATCCGGGATTGGCAAGGAATTATCTGAGGAACCGTATTTCACGCCGTCGACAAGAACGCTGCCGTTGACCCCGCTCGCAATGAGATCGATGAGGTTCGTAAGCACTCCCGCCCAGTTCGCACGGTCATTTGGATGAACATACTTGCCATATACTTCCATGTGAACTTTATCGCCTGGCATTATTTCGACGGATTTTGCAAGCCCCGTCTTCTCGGCCTCTCCGCCAGTTAGTCTTACTGCAAACCCGTCGCCATCGGTTGGGTCAAACGTGTGGTCAAACAGCTTGTCGCGAACGCGTCGCACGTTGTCATAGCGGAGGAAAGTCTGGTCCTGTTCAGGGTTATCAAGCGTCGCTGTCGACGTTTCCTGTTCCCGCTTGGTGGTAAAAGCGAGGCGTGTATTCCCGAGGTGATCGCGCAGAAAATATTCATACGAGATCTCGTCACCCAGTATCACCCTGCCTTCTTCATGGTTCAGGTAGGCAGGTTGGTTGTTGTGGTAGACGGCCGAGCCAGCGTAATCCAACACAAAGGTACCATTAGCAGTCGTCGTAGTCTGCGTTAACTTTTTGCCTGCTCCGTCATAAGTAAATGTTAGGGTTTCACCATTCTTTTTTGTTACAGTGACCGGCAGGTTCAGATGGTTGTATGTAATCGCGGAAACTTCCTTGTTGTGGTCGACAACCATATTTCCGTTTTCGTCATATTTGTAGTCTTCACCTTCCTTATTTCCGTCGGCAAAACCGCTATTATTTTTCGAATCCGTTACAGTCAGGAGCCTGTTGCCATTGTAGGTGAAGGTCAGGTCATCGATGAGAGTTTCAGCGCCCGCACCACGCCTTTCCAGTTTCAGG
>DASPNN010000186.1:0-11224 GCA_035626495.1 Chryseosolibacter sp. | reverse complement strand
TCACCGGCACCGCTGTTGAGCCTTCAGCACGGTACGACGTTTCTCAAGAACGATGTGCCAAGTACGACCGCAAATTCCTTCGGAGGGTTGGAGCTTTTTTCCTCCGCAGGATTTATTGTTCTCATGCCTGACTTCATTGGCTATGGTAAATCGTCGGCAGTATTTCACCCGTATTATGATAAGGCCCATTCGGCAATGACGGTGATCGACATGATCAAGGCCGCGAAAAAATTTCTGGCAAACGAGGGTGTAAGCATCGACGACCGGCTGTTCCTTGCTGGGTATTCGGAAGGCGGATATGTGACATTGGCGGCAGCGGAAGAAATTGAAAAGAATCCCTCGCATGGGCTGGTAGTGTCTGCTGTGGCTGCAGGCGCAGGTGGTTATGACCTGATGCACATGCTGAAGTCCGTTGCTAAGACTCCGAACTACGCCTACCCTGCATACCTAGGATTTGTACTCATGTCATACAACGCCACCTACGATTGGGACAAGCCCCTCGACTACTTTTTCGCGCCGAAGTATGCCAACGTTTTAAGCAAATACATGGATGGCTTGCACGATGGTTGGTTTATCAACCAGCGACTGCCCAGCGACGTCAGGCAGCTGTTCAATCCAACGTTTTATCGGAACCTACAAAAGCCGGGCACCGAAGCAGCCTTGGCGGCGGCGGTGAAGCGCAACACCATCTTTGGATGGAAGGCCACAATACCCATCCGGTTGTACCATGGGACGACGGATGAAATCATTCCGCACGAAAACTCTGAATTGACGCTCGAGCAATTCCGTGCTGCCGGTGCGAAAGACGTTGCCCTGAAGTCGTTTCGCGGAGGTACGCACGGCAGCAGCTTCGCACCCATGATGGAAGCGTTTATCCCGTGGTTTCACGAGTTGGCTTTCAAATAGCCGCTGGTCAGTAAGTATTCAGGAGTTCGCGTTCGACCTCGTTGATTCGATCGGCATGAATTCTCAGCATGTCAAGTTTGCGGGCAGCATACGCACGAACATCTGCATCCTTGGCATCTGTTGCCATGACAAGGAATTTGCGCATATTCTTGTTATTGATTTCCTTGATTTCAGCAATGAAATTCCGATCGAAGTCCTGGCGGTCTGAACGGTATACCTTGTTGTACACGTCCACATCGTTGACGTCCATTACGGAAGGAATGCTGATTTTCTCGCGGTAAGCCAGGTCGCTGAGCTCTTCTTCCATTTTGAGGTGATCGTTGAGATTTTTCTTGGCAAGGTCGACAATGGTCGACGCATAGCCATTCGTTGAGGCAAGCTCGCAGAGCTCGACCTCGAGTATATTCAGGTTTCGGGCGTCAACCAGAAATCGCGCGTCATCCAGCTTTTCATCGTCCTCGATATTACGTCTGTTCCGGTTCATCGCTTCCTGGTAAGTCAGGTCCTGGGCACACGATGCGAGCACGATTCCTACGATGAGAATTGAAAGAACATTTTCAACCGCTCTGTACAACTTTTCCATATGCTTTTCTTGAAATTACTTAAGTGATCAAGGTTAAAAAAGTATGCCCCTGAGCCTTGCTGACTGTTTAGCGACGCTTCTTTTTCATAACTTGACCGCCGGTCCAATTCTCCAACCAATGAACGGTCATCCAATTAACCGAAGGGAGTTTGTAACTGCGTCCACCGCCTTGATCGCGGCAGCGGCAGTACCAAATCGCAGCAGTCAGTTAATGATTCAGTCGCAAACGATCGGCGATGTGATCGACATGATCAGGAAATCAATACCGCTTGACGTATCCAAAGGAACCGTGGACACAATTAAATGCGGCGACCCTCAACAGCCACTCACCGGCATTGTGACCACGATGTTCGCGACCGTTGAAGTCATTCGTGCGACGGCCCAAATGAACGCAAACTTGATCATCGCCCATGAGCCGACGTTTTACAATCACAACGATGAAAAAGAATGGCTGTCCGGTCACCCGGTACTTGAAATGAAACTGGACTTGCTGAATAGAAACAAGATTGTAATCTGGAGGTTTCATGATCACTGGCATGCTCACCGGCCAGACGGGGTGTTGATGGGCGTGCTTACACGGCTTGGATGGGAGAAATATTATGACTGGGCGGAACCCCTTATGGTAAAACTCCCAGGGCCGACGCTGGCTGAGATCATCCGCCTTTCGAAGGAAAGGCTCGGTATTGCGCAGGTCCGTTATATCGGAGATTTGTCACTGACCTGCAAACGGGTTGCTGTTTTGCCCGGAGCATGGGGAGGCCGTCGCCACATTGAAACCCTTCACCGTTTAAAACCCGATTTGTTAATCTGCGGAGAGCTGCAGGAGTGGGAGACGAGCGAGTACGTCAGGGATTTACGGGCACTCGGATTAAATAGCGCCTTGCTGGTTCTTGGTCACAGCGTAAGCGAGGAACCGGGGATGGAGTGGCTGGTGACATGGCTCGAGCCAAAAGTTCCCGGTGTGAAGATAGCCCACATTCCTTCCGGCAACCCGTTCTCGTTTGCCTGAACAAGTCCGCGGGAAATGACCTGCTATTTTCGGCGCCGTCCGTTGCTGGTTTTCAGATCATAAATTGTATCCACAAGTCCGCCGCGTAAGGTATCATGGGAGATTTCCCAGAACATTATGCCGTCGAGTTTCTGGTCGATGACATACAGCGTCTTTTGCTCGATCGACTTCTTGTCGTCGAATGTTGCGAAGAGTTTTTTCTTTGGATTGTAGGCATATGGTGCCATCGCCGTCTCATCCCAGAAAAATTCGAATCCTGCTTCGGGTGATATCATCGCAGGGAATTGCTGGTAATTGATAGAAGTCTTGAATTTCCCTTGCTGATAAAGTCCATCATTGAACGCGGCGACGTCTTCCCAGACGCGTGCGTAAAATGCGGCGCCGATAACGATCTTGCTTCTTGGCACGCCCTTCTTCAAAAGATAGCGGATTGCCTGGTGAGCAGATTCCCGTTGCAACGGCGTAGAGAACAGCGCTGTATGGTGCCCGGTGACCTCCGAATAACCGTTGATCAGGTCGTATGACATCAGGTTGATCCGATCAACGTCGTTTATGATCTTCTCCCATTCCACCGATTCCTCCAAAAACTTCCTGAACCCGCCAGCCGCGAAACTGATTTCGTACTGTACCCCCAATGTCTTACGAAGTTCCTTGATCAGGGCGGTAAAGTTTTCGCGGTCTGCGGGAACAAACTTGTGACCGGGGTATCCTTCAATGGCCGGATATTCCCAGTCCAGATCAATGCCGTCGCATTTGAACCGCTCATTGAGCGCGAGTGTTGAAGCCGCAAATTCCTCGCGGCCCTCGGCGGTTGAAAACACATCTGAGCACGTTTCGCATCCGCCCCAACCGCCCAGCGACAGGATGATTTTCAATTTTGGATTCCTTTGTTTCAGTCCAACAAGTTTGGTAACCGCTGTAGAATCAGCGGCGGCGTCGAACTGCAGACGATTGCCCTTCAGGTGACAAAAGCTGTAAATGATATGGGTAAGCTTCTCGGCGGGGAGGCTGTCAACCCGCTCCGGGCCCCCCGCATAATACGCGATAATATTGAATTCACGCGACTGAGCGGATATTTCGGCAACACTGAGGAGGATGGCGAGGATAAAAAATAAACGTCGGACCATAATCAAGCACTAAACTTAATAAAAGTTGGCGAAGGAAGGGAACCGTCCGTACTTATAGTTTTCAATGCGATAGATCGTCGCTTCCATAGAATGTGATGAAAGCAGTTTTTTTTCCATTTCGGATGAAACCGACCATGCGGGGCGGATCGTTGCGGCGTTTTTCCGTACATTTGACCCCTAATTTTTTACACATCGTGAATTACATTTCAGCCGAATCCGTTTCCAAGGCTTTCAATGACAAATGGCTTTTTAAGGATATTTCACTCGGGATTTCCCAAGGCGAAAAACTCGCTCTCGTGGGCAACAATGGGGTGGGCAAGTCCACACTCCTGCGGATACTCACCGGAGAGATTCCCCCCGATTCTGGCCAGGTAAGTGTGCGGCAGGGCGTCAGGCTCGGATACCTCACCCAGCAACCGAGCGTGGATGATAATCTTACGGTAAAGGATGTATTGTTCAGCGAGTCGAATGAAGTGGCGCGCGTGGTAAAGGAATATGAAGACTGCATTCACCATCCGGATACAAAGCCAGAGCGGATGCAAGCGGTGCTGGTGCGAATGGAAGAACTTAACGCCTGGGACTACGAGGCGAAGGTCGCCGAAATCACCGGCAAGCTCGGAGTCCCCGATATCGACAAAAAGTTCGGCCAGCTTTCCGGGGGTCAAAAGAAGAGGATCTTCCTGGCGCAGCTGCTCTTGCAAGAACCCGACCTGATCATCCTCGACGAACCGACCAACCACCTCGACCTGACCGCCATCGAATGGCTTGAGACTTTTTTGTCTGGGCAGAATATCACCCTGATTATGGTGAGCCACGACCGTTACTTCCTTGATGCCGTGTCGACAGAAATCGTCGAGATCGACCGCGGCCAGCTGTTTCGGTATAAGGGCAACTACGCCTACTTCCTGGAAAAAAAGGCTGAACGTGAGGAAATCCTGAAAGCAGAGGTCTCCAAAGCCAGAAATCTTCTAAAGAAAGAGCTCGAATGGATGCGCCGCCAGCCGAAAGCGCGCGGGACGAAAGCAAAGTACCGCATCGAGGCTTTTTACGATTTGCAGGAAAAGGCAAACCAGGACCTGCGCAAGGACCGGCTTGAGCTCGATATCAAGGAGGCGCGTCAGGGAGGCAAGATCATGGAGGTGCAGAAGATCTCGAAAGCATTCGGAGATCACACGATCATTCAAAACTTTTCCTATGTCTTTAAGAAAAAAGACCGCATCGGAGTTGTCGGCAAAAACGGGGTTGGTAAATCCACTTTTCTTGACATGCTTACGGGCCGCGTCAAGCCGGACGGGGGGGAGATCATTCATGGGGTGACAACGAAGATCGGGTACTTTACCCAGGAAGTCGCCAGCCTGAATCCGAACAACCGCGTGATTGAAGAAGTGAAAACGATTGCGGAATTTATCACCCTTTCCGACGGGTCGCAGGTTTCGGCATCCAAGTTTCTGGACTCGTTCCTGTTTCCTCCGGAAAAACAATACAATTTCATCAGCAAACTCAGTGGCGGTGAAAAGAAAAGACTTCAGCTTCTCAAATTGCTCGTGACCAATCCTAACTTCCTGATCCTGGACGAGCCTACCAATGATTTCGATATCGACACGCTCAATGTGCTGGAAGATTTCCTGGAAAAATTTTCAGGCTGCCTGCTGCTCGTTTCGCACGATCGCTACTTTATGGATCACCTGGTTGAGCAATTGTTTGTATTCGAGGGTGATGGCCAGATCAAAGTCTTCAATGGGAATTATACCGATTATCGCGATGCTCTTGAAGAAGAGGAGCAACTGTCCGCTGCAAAAGTGCGTCCTGCAGCCGCCTCGCCGCAGGACCCCAGGCCTACTCCGACAAAAAGAAAACTGAGTTTTAAAGAAAAACAGGAGTTTGAGAACATCCAGACGGAGATTGACGAACTTGAAAGAAAAAAAGATGAAGTGACTTCGCTCCTGAACCGCGGTACGACCGATCATGCACAGCTTCAGAAATGGTCGATGGAAATCCAGCGCTTGACGCAAGAGATCGAATCTAAAACTGCACGGTGGTTTGAACTGTCTCAGTTGATGGAACTCTAATTGTCGCAGCGGACGCCCTCGGCTTTTTGGCCGTACAATTGGTTTCCGTTCGTTCTCACAATCGATTGCTGTGTTCGATGATGGAATTCAAGCCCGCGCTTATGAAATTCATTTTTCGCCAGCGACTATTTTCATTTTGTGTCTCACTCGTAATAATATCCTACCACCGATGTAAAAACCGGAATTTATCCCCACAAACCTTTATATTACGACAAATTTTATTTTGACATGTTTCTGAACACAGACGCTGCAAAGCAGAACACGTACGACGCCATTGTTGTCGGAACCGGTATCAGCGGAGGATGGGCCGCAAAAGAATTATGTGAAAAAGGCTTGAAGACCCTGGTCCTGGAAAGAGGCCGTATGGTCAAACATCCCGAGTATCCTACAGCGACAAAAGATCCCTGGGATTTTCCAAATGCGGACCGACCCACTCAGGACGATCTCAAAAAGCAAGGCGTGCAGAACCGCACCGGATATACCGTGCGCCAGTCGTCCAAACATTGGTTTGTGAATGATCTTGAAAACCCCTATACGGAAGTAAAACGTTTCGACTGGATGCGCGGCTATCACGTCGGTGGTCGCTCGATCATGTGGGGTCGCCAGAGTTATCGCTGGAGCCCCATGGATTTCGAAGCCAATGCAAAAGATGGTATGGGTGTCGACTGGCCGATTCGTTATAACGACCTTGCGCCCTGGTATGACAAAGTCGAGCAGTGGATCGGTGTCAGCGGAAACAAGGATGGGTTTGAACAGTTGCCCGACGGGATCTTTCTTCCTCCTATGGAATTGAACTGCGTTGAGCAGGATCTTAAAAAAAGCATCGGGCAAAAATTTGGCCGCGCCCTTACCATCGGGCGGACGGCGCATGCCACCGCCCCGCTGCCGCACAGTCCGCAAAGAGGCACGTGCCAGTTCCGCAACCTTTGCATCCGCGGCTGTCCTTACGGGGGATACTTCAGCAGTAACTCTTCGACGCTTCCTGCCGCGGAAAAAACCGGCAACATGACCTTGCGGCCAAATTCGATCGTGTACGAGCTTGTGTACGATAATCAAAAAGGCCGCGCAACGGGCGTCAAAGTTTTGGATGCCGAGACGGGAGAGCAAACCGAGTTCTCGGCCAAGGTGATCTTCCTTTGCGCATCGACTTTTGGATCGACGTTTATCATGATGAACTCGATTTCGTCGCGATTTCCAAATGGCTTCGGCAACGACAGCGACGAGCTCGGGCGCAATATCATGGATCACCATCTTAGCGTGGGCGCCGCCGCGGAAGTGGACGGGTATGAAGACAAATATTACTCCGGCCGCAGGGCAAACGGATTTTATATACCGCGTTACCGGAATATCGGCAGCGATAAGCGCGAATACATCCGTGGCTTCGGCTACCAGGGTGGAGCAAGCCGTCAGGGGTGGTCGAACCTTGTCCGCGAGCTGAGCATAGGGGCCGATCTCAAAGAAGCTGTGACAAAACCAGGCAAGTGGACTGTTGGAATGGGCGGATTCGGAGAAATTCTTCCTTATCGCGAAAATCGCGTCACACTCAACAAGGACCTCAAAGATAAGCACGGTCTGCCGACTCTGACGTTTGATGCCGAATTGAAGGAGAATGAATACAAGATGCGTAAGGACATGGCCAATGACGCAGCTGAGATGTTGTCCGCAGCCGGTTTCAAAAATGTCGTGACTTATGATAACAAGATCGGTGTCGGTCTCGGCATCCACGAAATGGGTACCGCCCGCATGGGCAAGGATCCGAAAACGTCAGTTCTTAATAAGTGGAACCAGGTGCACGCGTGCAAAAACGTATTCGTCACCGATGGATCATGCATGACGTCAGCGGCGTGCCAGAATCCGTCGTTGACTTACATGGCATTGACTGCAAGGGCGGTAGATTACGCGGTAAGCGAATTAAACAAGAGAAACATTTGATCTTAAACTTTAATCAACATCCAAAATATGGATCGCAGAGAAGCAATTAAACGTACAGCGTGGCTCATGGGTGGCATTGTCTCGGCACCAGCCATCATGGGGGTGTTAAATGGCTGTACCGCCAAACCAACCATTGACTGGAAACCGGAATTTCTGTCCCCGGACCAGGCGTCTCTTATCAGCGAGGTTGCTGAAGTCATCATACCGAAAACCAATACACCAGGTGCGAAGGACGTCGGCGTGCCGAGTTTCATAGACCTGATGCTGAAGGATGTCTACTCCAAGGAAGATCAGGATCGTTTCATAAATGGCCTCAAAGAGTTTGATGCCGCGGCCGAAACAACTTATGGTGATCCATTCAATGAGCTCGATGATGAGCAGCGGGCCGAGCATACGAAGAAAATTCACGACGAAGCGATCGCTGCGGAAAAGAGCGATAAGAAACCGGAAAAACGCCCTTTTATTCTTATGATGAAGGAATTGACGATGCTCGGCTTTTTCACCTCCGAGGCAGGGGCGACGCAGGTACTTCAATATGATCCGGTTCCAGGGGCTTACAAAGGTTGTATTCCGGTCAGCGAGGCCGGCAATGGGCGCACCTGGGCGACCTGAGTGATTCGAAATGTTCTTTCAGAAGTGCAGCATTCGTCAGCTTATGCTGCACTTTTATTTTGCAGCGGATTTGTTGAAACGGTTCAGTCTGAGAAAGTCGATTGGCAAATCGGTTTTTCCGTCAACCGCCAGGTCGGCAAGAATCTCGCCGATGACCGAAGAAAATTTGAAACCGTGACCACTGAAACCGCAAGCCACCGTAACACGCCCGTCGAACCCCGGAACCTGGTCGATGATGAAGTTTGTGTCCGGACTATAGGTGTAAAGACACGATTTCATATCAACAATTTTTCCGCCTGCGTCGGGAAGATACTTGTTCAGAAGATGTCGCAGCTGGTCGCGCTCCTTCGCCCATTCGTCCTTCGTGAAAATGTCGGGTTCCCAACTTTCACCCGGTACGTGAAGGGCCACTTTCATTCCGTAGGGAGCTCCGAAACTTTGATCGAGCATCGGGAAGCCGTATAACATCCCTGCCTCGGCATCTTCGACAAACCAGCATGGCAAGCGTCCCATTGAAAACATCTCCGGTTTTTTCGGCTCAACCCACGCTAACAACTGTCGGGTTACACGCAGAAGACTATTTAATTCGGGAAGCAATTTCGAGGTCCAGCTTCCTGCGGTGATGATCAGCCGGTCGGCGACGAAAGACCCAGACGGAGTAACGACTTCGATTTCACCTCCGGAATTCCTCCAGCGCGAAACCCGTTCATCCGTGAGAATTACGCTGCCGCGGCGAATGGCATGTTTAACGAACGCGTTGATCGCGGCGTCGGGTGTCAGGAATCCGGACTCCGGCTCAAAGAGCGTCTGGAAGTGCGGTGGTATGCGGAACTGCGGGAACTTGAGTGTGGACTCCGCTGCCGGAAATTCCCGGACCGCGATGTCGTGCATCCGTGCCGCCCTCCGGACGCCGTCCATTGTTTCGTGATCGCGCGGTCCGAAGTACACGATCCCTGTTTCGTGATAAATTTTTGAGCCGGTTTCGGATTCCAGCGCCTTCCAGTTTTCATAGGCCCGTTTTAGGAGCGGCACGTAATCCGGATGTTCGAAATATGCTTTACGGATAATGCGTGACTGGCCTGTGTGAGATCCACGTTCATGCGAGATGCCAAATTGCTCGATTCCGAGAACTTTGTAACCACGGCCGGAAAGAAACCAACACGCGGCCGAGCCCATTGATCCAACACCGATAACGATCACGTCAAATTTCTCTCTTCGCGGCATGTCACACCCGGGTGAACGGACGGTTATTGTTCCTTAACGGGTGGATTGATCATGATGTGCGCGCGATGCGTTCCCGGATCCATGATCCAGGGCATGCCCGGCGCATCGGGTTTGAGCGGTAGGCCTGTAGATTCCGCGGTCGCATAGGGTATGTATATGACATAACGCAAATATGCGTCGATGACCTGGCCGGTTTCGCGATTGTACTTTTCGTCTGATGTCGAATACACGAACAGCGTTGCGGGTTGTTTAGGCATCACCAGCTTGCCTGCCTTTACTTCTGCTTCGCGGATGTCGAAGATCTGCTGTTGATTCTTACCATCTTTTTTCAGCTCACGTCCGCGTGCCATAAAGGGCTCAAGGTCCTTGTGGTAGCACGAAGCGTTAAAGCCCGGTTGTTGCGGATCGTCGGCGATGCACACCATTTCATTTTCTCCTTTGCGCAGTAGGACGAACTCACCTTTGTCGGAAAAACCGTAAACGGTAGCCTTCTCACGTTGCTCTTCCGGAGCGGCGAGCACTGCAGCCCGCACCTGGATTTGGGCAGACGGGATATTTTGCGCGGACACGCACGAAAATGTCATGCACGCCGCGATGGTGAGGAGATGTTTCATACGATCAATTTAGATCGAATGTAGTGATTTTACATTGTTTGGAAAACATTACAGTCGTTTGATCGGTTCGCAGCGAAGGGCGATCTAAATTTCACAGTACGAGGCCTATGGACGCACAGCTATACAACTCCCTCACCAAGGTTGAATACCTGATCACATTCAACGCGTTCATCTACGGATTCATCCTTTCGCGTTTTTTTTCGGGGTGGGGAAGAATCATCAGTAACCGCAGGCATGTAGTATTCAGCCTGGAACATATTCTTTGGTCTGTTTATGCGTTCTTCATGCTGCTGAGTCTTTGGTGGTACTCCTGGCTCGATATTGAAACGATCACGCTGAGGTCGGTGTCGTTCTATGCGTCCATAGTTTCGCCTTTCATCATGTACTTGATTTCATCCCTTTACTTTCAGCATGTGCGGGAAGGTAAAGTCACCAATCTTGTCACGGAGTCTAAGTTCCAACGGAAGAAAGGTGCGGTGTTGTATTTTTTTCTTTACCTGTTTCACCTGCTGAACTCCGTTTCGGACCCGTCAAAGAGCGGGACAATCAAGTTTTTTGTACTGGGCCTTGGAGTTTGCTCGGTTGTATTCTGGTCACGCCACCGGTGGACGGGTCATTCGATGCTCGTGGTTGGATTTGCAGGAATCCTGGTATTCATGTGTCAAATACCCTCGTATTTTGCCACACCGCGGTGGCTGGCAGACCAATTTTCTTTTTCGGAGTATCTGGTGACGTTCATCACCTTTGTCTATGGTTTCATCGTCGCTAAATTTCTGGAGGGGTGGACGGCCTTCTTAAAAAACCGGCGTCTGATCCGTTTTAACATTGACTACATCCTGTGGACTTTACTGGTTTTTGGGCTTATCATTGACTATTGGTGGCGCCTCTATGAGCGGAGCCTGCCTTCGAGCCGGACATTTGGATACTTCGTACTTTCGTTGGTTGTTCCCATCGGTTTTTCATTTCTGTCGTCGCTGCTGTTCAATGACCGGACCAATGCCATTCGCGCCCAGGATCATTTCCGCCGAAACCAAAAGCTGATCTTCGGAATCTTTGTCGCGGTATTTTTCTTCGATTTTCTTGGCTCGGTGATTATCAACGCAAGAAACATCGTCCACGTGGACAATATTTTTTTGCTGCTGAGATCG
>DASPNN010000185.1:0-14736 GCA_035626495.1 Chryseosolibacter sp. | reverse complement strand
TGGAAATATGAACTGCAAACCGGAATATGGACAAACGTAACGCCGGCCGGTTTCGGCGGAGCGTTTGGTGGAATAAGCGTCGATCCACAAAACAGCAGTCGCCTTTTGGCGTCGAGCCTGAATACATGGATGCTCCAGGATGGAGGCTACGGTGATCGCATATTCCTGAGCGATAACGGAGGAACGAGTTGGACCGACGTCGTGTCAAGAGGCTTTGATCTTGATCCCAACGGTATTTCCTGGATTGATGGATCTACTATTCACTGGGCCGGTTCCGTTGAATTTGATCCTTTCGATACAAAGAAGGCCTGGATCATTTCGGGGAACGGAGTTTTTCAGACGGACGACATCGACGCTGCAACGAATGTGTGGAAGTTCCAGGTAACAGGGCTCGAGGAGACGGTGCCGTTGGATATGATCAGCGTATCCAATGGACCGGTCGTTTCAGCGATAGGGGATTATGGCGGATTCATGCATATGGACGTAGCAGAATACGCCCCGGCTCATTCACCGCATATGGGTACTACATATGGTCTTGCTGTTGCTTCTCTTAATCCGAAGGTGATGCTCAGGATTGGTGAAGAAAAAATGTACTACTCGGAGGATGGGGCATTGACCTGGACACTCTGCAACAGAACAGGTTCAAAAGGAAGTGTCGCAATTTCAGCCGATGGAAAAGTGATGCTCCACACCAGTGAATCTTCCAGCACGATTTACAGGTCCGTTGACAAGGGCAATACGTGGACACCTGCCAGTGGAATTTCCCTCGGTTGGGCAAAGCCGGTGGCGGATCCTGTAAACGCTCAAAGATTTTATGTGTACAATCCAGGCACTGGCAAGATCTCAATTTCCAGCGATGGGGGAATGTCGTTCACTTCCGGAGGGACGGCCGGTATCGGCGGCTCTAAAATCATAAGAGCAGCGCCGGGTGTGGAAGGTGAGATTTGGGTGCCCTTGTACGGAGGAGGTCTTGCACGGTCTATTGACTCGGGCCAGACTTTTGCGAAAATCAACAATGTTACATACTGTACGAGTGTTGGCTTTGGCAAAGAAGCGAAGGGCTCTGTTCATCCCACTGTTTTTGTTTACGGTAGGATCAACGGCGTCGTCGGCATTCACAGGTCAAGTGATCGGGGGAGCACGTGGGTGCGTGTAAATGACGATGCCCATGAGTACGGGGGTCCGGGAAACGGTCAATTTGTGCAGGGAGACATGAATGTCTTCGGGCGTGTGTATATGAGCACTGCAGGCCGGGGAATAGTTTATGGAGAGTCAAACCAGTCATGCCTGCCTGCGTATCTCGTTCCGGAGGTCGCCGTAAACTCGGAACTGGCAGTTCAATCGACAATCGCCAGTGTGGCTTCCGGAAGCACCGTCAGACTCACCACCGATGCCCCGGCGGGAGGAGGGTGGTCGTGGACAGGGCCGGATGGCTTTACATCATCGGGCAGTGAAACTGTAATTGACAACATCCAGCCGGAAATGAGCGGCGTATATACATTACGTTATACCAACGCCTCCGGATGTGAGAGCGGCACTGTCTATTTTTCGGTAAGCGTTTCCGAAACTGTTGCAGGAGCGGGGCGCAACCTGGAAGGAAGGGTTGATGTGTATCCCAACCCCTCCGGCGACTCTGTAAAAATTCGAAATGCCGGGAAGGTAACAGTCGTGCACGTGCGGTCGGCGGATGGTCGCATTGCGCAAAGTATCGTTAACGGAGGCGGTGATTTCTTTGAACTTTCCCTAAGGGACTTTGCTGCCGGGGTCTATGTGCTGGAGTTCATAGACGTCCAAAATAAAACAATCGGAATGAAGAAAATTGTAAGGCAGCCTTAATCATCCAGCCAAAGCTTCGCTAAAAATCATAAACGTCTGTCGGTGGCCTGAGTGCCTAAGGCCTGACGTTTTCTACACAACGGAAATATTCAAAGGTGGTTCCGGAAAAGATTCACGGATTGGAAGGTCTGAATTTTTCAGGCTAAGCCGGCAATAAAAACGGAGGACTTTATCAGTCCCCCCGTTTGTCGTTTTAAGACTCATTTTTATCCCTGGCCGGCGCCTACCTTTTTAAGACTTTTATGGTCGACCTCGTGTTCACATCGGATACGCGAATGAAGTAAAGGCCGGCAGGCATTGAGCTCATATCGATTGTGTGGTCCAGCCTGACTGGACGCTCTTCCTTCAATGTAATGCCCGAACTTTGTATTAATGAAACCTTCGTGTCGGGCGATAAATTGTTCAAAAGAATCGTGATCTTGTCCTCAACCGGATTTGGATACGCCGTGATCGAAGAAGACGTTTCGGGATCGTCCTCGTTTGAAATTGATGTAGCCTGCATGGGGAGGAAGCGTGATCCCCGGTTTTAAAGTCGAAGACCATTGGAGTAGTTCATGATAAGTTTGGTTTCGGTGTGAATGATAATAAGCCCATGGTTCCAGTGACGCCCCCAAACGGGGCTCGGAGATTAATGTTTATCAAAATACATAACAGATGCGCTCAAATAACAATCAGATTCTTAAACTTTACAAAGTGGGATTATTCGCTGTCACACTCTTTTTTTCATTAAGCTCATTTTCCCAGGAAATCGCCCTTACTTTTGATGATGCCCCTGTTGGCGACGGTGCGGTCTTCACAGGAATGGAACGGACGTCCAGGATCATTGAAACACTGAAAAAACATGAGGTCGCGCAAGTCGCCTTCTTTGTGATCACCTCCCATATTAACAGCGAGGGGCTTCAGCGTCTTAAAATGTACAGCGACGCCGGACACTTACTTGCCAATCATTCGCACTCCCACAATTGGATCAGGAGCATGGGTACCGCCAATTACATTCGCGATATCTACAAAGCCGATTCGACCCTGAAGGCAATTGCCCTGCCCTATCAGCGGTGGTACCGATACCCCTTCCTGAACGAAGGCCAAACGAAAACTTCCCGCGACTCCATCCGCGCGGCGCTCACTGCCCTCTCCCTGATGAACGCGTACGTCACCATTGACAACTATGACTGGTATATCAACGGCGCAATGAGCAGGGCAATCAAAAGCAACGCGAAGATCGACTACAACGAGCTGAAGAATGTCTACCTCGAACACATCTGGAACAGCATTCAATTCTACGATAACATCGGTAGGCAGGTGCTCCGGCGTTCGCCCAAACACGTGCTGCTCCTTCATGAAAATGACCTGGCGGCGCTTTTTCTTGACGATCTCATCCAGTTCCTGAAAAACAAGGGATGGAAGATCATCTCACCGCAGGAAGCCTATAGCGATCCCATCGCAAAAGAAATTCCCGATGTACTTTTCAATGGCCAGGGACGCGTAGGTGCCATCGGCTTTGCAAATGGATTAAAGCCTGCTATGCTCGTCCAGGAATCCGAAGATGAAAGCTATCTCGATCGGTTGTTGATGGCAAGGAAGGTGTTTAAGTGACGTTACGATAACAAAGCCAGCTTTGCCGAAAATAGCACACGCAAATTCCAACCACTTCGACTTGCGCATATTGGCCACTGGAACCTGTGAGCGCGGAGTATCGATACATCGCATTGCCGATCGAAGTCCTATCTGTGGGGATAATTGAAATCCATGAATCCACCCCGGCCAATATAGCGGCAACGGCGTAGCAATGCGCGCCTATTCTGTTTTTTCAGATTTCGGTTCGCCGTTCATCTTATCATCGGTGACCACATAACGGCGGGACTAAAACTGTTCAGTAGCGTTCACCCAGCCATCTTTTTTCGTACACAATGTTTCCGATTTCATTTAAAATACTACGTTTTCGCGTTCGGCCCGACATTTGTTCTACAGATGTTGAAATAATGAATAATGTCAGCACCTGTCTACGTTGGTGAACTCGAAGAACTCATTTTTTCAATGGTCGAAGTCGTCGGCGCCGACGCCTATGGGGTTTCGATCACGCGGGAGCTCGAAGCTCAGACAGGCCGAGTGATTATGATCAGCTCCGCGCATGCTGCCTTGCACCGGTTGGAAGAAAAAGGATTTCTTAAATCAAAAATGGGCGGTGCCTCGTCGGCGCGTGGCGGCCGGCGAAAAAGATTGTTTCAAATCACAGCATTCGGTCGCCGGGCATTGGGTGACCTTCGCGACATGCGCTATTCGACCTGGGTCCAACTTCCGAACTATTTGAATGACTGACTATCCGCAACCTCCCAAATGGGCTGAGACGCTGATCGGGCGTTTGGCTCCTGAACATCTCGCCGAAGAGATCAAAGGCGATCTTTATGAGTTGTTTTTATCCGATGTGAAGGATTTTGATGAAAGCAGGGCGCGACGAAGATATTTATGGCGCGCAATTGGATTTCTTACCAAGAGATTTTTCTGGAAACGGCTAACTCAACCAAATCACAATATGACCGGAAGTTATTTCAAAATGGCAAAGCGAAGCCTGCTGGCAAATAAAGGCACAACAGCGATCAATGTTGCTGGCTTGGTGATCGGGATCGCGTCAGTCTTAACAATTGTTTCTATTGTCCGGTTCGAACTCAGTTTCGACACGTTTCACACCGATGCCGGGAATATTTACAGGATGGTCAGAGTAAGCGGCGCAGACCTTTCAGAATTCCGAACAGGCATCCCTTACGCCGTTCCGCCCGCGATGGAGAATATTTCTTCCATCAGGAAAATGACGAAGCTGGAATACTTCGGTGGAGCCAGTGTGGACATTCTCAGCGCGGATGGCAGTTTCGAAAGACAATTCGTTGAAGAAGAAGGTGTGGTAACAGTAGAGCCTGAGTTCTTCGAGGTCATTGATTTTGCTGACAGTCCGATAGAATGGATTTCCGGAGATCCGAAGACGTCGTTGAGTGAACCCGGCAGTCTGGTTGTTACCCGTACCATCGCGAAGAAATACTTTGGCGACGACAATCCGCTCGGACGAACGCTCCGTTTTCAGAAAGCCTTCGATTTTAAGATTACGGGAGTTATTGAGGATTTTCCGTCAAACACGGATTTTCCGTTCACGATGCTTATGTCGTATTCCTCGATGCCGCTCCTGTTCAAGGATAGAATGTCGGATTGGGTGAGCTCCAATGATGGACACGCGGTTTACGTTGTTCTGCGCAATGGCGTCGAAGTAAAGGAAGTGGAAGAACAGATTGCAAAAATACACGCGGCGCATGTGGCAAAAGATCTGTCGGCGCACCGGCATTATTTTCTTCAACCGCTGCGCGAAGTGCATTTCGACCCGAACTTCGGTACATTCAGCAGGCGCACCATTACACATGAAACTATTTTAGCGCTCGACTTGATCGCCCTCTGTCTTATGATGGTCGCCTGCATCAATTACGTAAATCTTTCAACAGCACAGTCGACGCTGCGTTCAAAGGAGATCGGAATGCGTAAGATTATGGGAGGCAGTCAGAAAAATCTGGTGGTTCAGTTTCTGACCGAGACGCTGATCGTTGTTCTGCTGGCGGCGTTGGCGGCAGTCGGACTCATCGGTGTGTTCACGCCGTCGCTGGGCTCGATGCTGGGTCTTCAGGTAAGTATCAATTTTTCAGATTCCTTTTTCTGGTTGACCTTGGCATCGATAATTGCCGTTTTCACCATTTGCGCGGGGATGTATCCGGCATTGTTGATCTCCCGGTTCAACCCGCTTAAGGCCATCAAGAATCAGTTTACAACCGGGCGCGTCGCCGGTGTCAGTCTCAGGAAAACCCTCGTTGTGATTCAATTCACAGCAACACAGGTACTGACGGTCGCCACTTTCATCGTTGTCGCTCAAATGGAGTTTTTCCGGAACGTCGATATGGGCTTCGATCGAAACGCTACCGTGATTACGATACGGCTATTGAACAATGACCGGTCTTTACTGAGTTCGTTCGAATCTGAATTGAGAAGACTGCCTTTTGTACAAAATGTTGCGAAAAGTTTCACGCTGCCATCGGGTGTAGACCGCAATCGGAATTCGCGCAACATTGGTAATCCGGGCGCGACGAATGTGCAGGACTATTTTCCTTACGAATACTCGGCGATTGACGAGAATTTTCTTGACCTGTACGGCATCCGGTTGCTCGCCGGTCGAAATCTCACGCTGGCCGATTCCGGTAAAAATATTCTGGTGAACGAAGCCTTGATGAAAAATTTGGGTTACACCGATCCGCAGGATATTGTGGGCGCTGAAGTCAAGCTGGGAGGCAATGACGGCAAAGTTCATGTGGTGGGTGTGATCAACAACTACTACGGCAATTCTTTGAAGGAACGCGTCGATAACATCGCGCTGGATGCCAACACCAGTCGCTATCGTCAGGTGAGCGTCAGACTCGATCTCGCAGCCGATCAGGACATGACTGAGGTGGTGACAAAACTCGAGCAGGCTTGGAAATCGATCTATCCTGAGCACGTGTTTCAGTTCCGCTTTTTGGATGAGAACATTGCCATGTTTTATGAACAGGAATTAAAGTACTCCAGACTGTTCCAGCTATTTTCCGCCATGTTTGTTGTTATTGGCTGTTTGGGGTTGTATGGCCTGGTGTCCTTCGTCGTCAACAGGAAAGGAAAGGAGATCGCCGTACGAAAAACATTGGGCGCAAGCGTCCGCAACATAATCATCATGTTTTCTCGTGAATATGTTGCGCTCATCGCCTTGTCATTCGCGTTGGCTGTTCCGATTGCGTGGTATGGAGTAAACGAGTGGCTCATGAATTTCGAAAACCACATAGATGTTCAATGGTGGCTGTTTGCGGCGCCTGGTGTCATCGTACTGTCGATCGCTCTTGGTGTGGTATTTATCAAATCATTCAATGCGGCGATGGCCAATCCGGTAAATAAGCTTAGGAATGAATGAGTGCTCTGCTGGATCAGGTCAATCAATCTTGGTTGGGGACGTGGAGGCATTTATTTGCGAGGCGGGATTTTTCTGCCGTTGGTATTCCATTAGGTTAATAAGTTCTCGAAGTGAGGTTGAGTTTTTTCCCGCAGAGCATGGACGCTCTGTTTGCAGACCTGATGGCGACAAAACTGACGGTAATTGGAAAATCTGGTGAATTTCACGACTTTGAATCGCTGGCCGGGTCAAGACGGACCGGGTTTAAAATCCGACGCATAACAAAATTCACGACGGCGTCGCAATGGATATTGCCGAATTCGAATACGTGACCATTGGATGTCAGCTGGTACAAACCGTCCTTTAATAATTTTTTCGCCCGGTGTAGCCGGACCTTGATGTTGCTTTCACTGATGCCAAGACTTTCCTCGATTTGTGAACTTTGAAGTCCCTCGATCTCCTTCAAGATATATATCACGCGATACTTCTCTGGCAGATCGTCAATTGCCTGTTCAAGCAAATGCCTGGCTTCCTGGCGGATGATTGCTTTCTCTGGGTTCATTAGCTTGTCGGGGATTTGATTGATGATCGCGGTTCCGGATTCGAGGGCAGCATCCAGATAAATTGTTTTCTCTTTTTTCAGATGTTTAAGCCTGGCGAGCGCCTCGTTAATTCCGATTCGGATCAGCCACGTCGAAAAAGCGGCATCACCGTGAAATTGGAACAATTTGTCGTAAGCCTTCAGGTAAGCGTTTTGCATCGCATCCTGAACTTCATCCGGGTTTTTCAAGTAACCTCGGATAACCCTGTAGAGGGTTTGATTGTACCGTCGAAGCAGAATTTCAAAGAGCTCTTTCTCTCCTGAAATTATCCTCCTGACGATAACCTCGTCCTCAAGCGAACTGGTTTTATAATCTCTGATTTTTAAAGCTTCCATAGATAACCGTTTCAAGTTAGATGAACATAACATGGATTGGTTACAATAAATCAGATTTTTAAATGCGAACCATCGCAATAGGGTATATTCTTAGTTTTCTTGCATACACACAGCCAAACCGTTCGTGCCGTAATAACACTGAAAACCTTTGGTTTTATTGTCGTAACCACGTGGGAGTTGTCGCAGAATGGCTGGCTCATTGAAAGGCCGCATTGACACCACAAATATGTTTTGCCCGCCTCCAGGTGTATCTCTATTGGATTCGATCCACGGTTCATGCGATTTAGATGAATAAAAAAGTTTTTGGTTACAAAATTCCCGCGTTAGACGGATAAATCGAAAATACTGTAACCATTCGCGCGATTCATCATCCAATGGTCATGAATCACAGGGTGCAGGACCAAAGCCAATCACAATGTAGTTCAATGCCACCGTCAGAAGCCCACGGGCGATGAATTCCTCGCGGGCCAGACTATCGAATTGTTATTGACCGGGAAAGAAAAGAAAGGGCTGGCTGACAAGCTCGAACTCAAGTTCATTACTTGAATTGACAATTGAGATCTACCAACATCATAATGGTCTGACAGTCAAAACTTGGTCCGGTAATGCAATAACTCCGGCATGGGAGGAGGAAACGGTGAAAAAGAAATAGATGCTTGCGTTTGTAACCAAACAGGCTGTATTCAATCAAACTGATATACTTAAAACAAAAACCGTAATGAAAACTATCAAGAGATTCGCATCTGTACTTTGTTTGTGCATCTGCTCGCTGTCGGTTGTGTCCGGCCAGCAAAATCCGAAATTGACCGATGCTGAGGTTGCGTCGGTTGCCGTGGTGGCAAATCAAATCGACATTGCCTACGCTGAAGTGGCGAAAGAAAGATCGAAAAACGCCGATGTCCTGAAGTTTGCCGAAACTATGATAAGCGATCACAAGGCCGTGCTGGACCAGGCCGGGGCATTGGTTAAAAAATTGGGAGTAACTCCGCAAGACAATGAAGTCAGTAAAAAGCTGCTGGCGGATGCCGAGAAAACAAAAAAAGATTTACGCGCCAAATCCGAAAAGGACTTTAACAAAGCGTATATCGACAACGAAGTTGCTTATCATAAAGCTGTGATCGCCGCGGTTGAAGGACTGTTAATCCCGGAAGCGGAAAATGCGGAATTAAAAGCATTGTTGCAAAATGTCGTCCCGGCGCTGCGGACGCACCTTGGCCATGCCGAAATGCTGCAGAAAACCTTCAAGTAACTAAGAGATGCGCGTTATAGCCCTGTTGTTTCTGGTGTATGTCGCTTGCTGCTTATCAGCCTGCAGCAAACGCGACAACACTGGAAACATGGATGGAGATGATTACGGGGAATACGAAATTGAACAGCCTGACAGATTTGAAGCCAGTGATGGTCCCGTTACCCACAGGATCGATATCCTGCAAATGAAATTCGTGCCTGAAGTATTGAATGTTCAGGAAGGGGACACTGTCGTTTGGACAAATAGTGATATCGTTCTTCACGATGTTGTTGAGCTGAATAAAAACCTGTGGAACTCAGAACCGTTGAAACCCGGGGCGACATTCAAAACTGTTGTTAAGTTGAGTCAGGCGTATTATTGCAGCCTGCATGTGGTCATGAGAGGAAAAATTGTCGTTGACGGCCGTGATATCGCTATGAACTCGGGATCCTCGATAACAATGTGCGGGAACTGAGCTGGCGATGCCGGCTTTCATGATCCGGTCTTGCTTTTTTAAAGATATGAACGAATCCCTCGTTCGAAACTCCATCGAACAACAATGGGGGCTCGCACATGGCATTTTATCCGCCCAGGCTGCGAAATGTCCACCAATCCCCGAAGGGCTTCACCCCGAGATAAGTGGTTGGAACTGACGTTCGTATCGGTCAATTCATTACGAAAATTCCTACGTGGATAAAAAAACAATTCTGGTCACCAACTCACTGGTGGCATTTTATTCGAGTCGTTCCTCTTTTGTCACGCCTTTTGAACACACATTTTTTAGCGTCTGTGCGCAGCGTCAAGTTACACGGATGTTGCTAAGTGATTGATCCACTGTATTACAATATCAGGGAAGATTCTGAAAAAATTCCGGGCCCCGGTTGATGTCTTTTGATACCCGGACGCGTTTTGATGTTTTTTAACACTCAAAAATGGTAAAAAGAGTCGTAGTTGCCTCGGTGATCCTGGGTTGGTTCTCGGCGATCACGCTGATCAGCATCAAAAGTCCGGTCTCCGAAACCAAAGAAGCTAGCCTTGCCGTTGACGGCCCCGACAAAGCGCATCTGCTCAACTATTGGATGATCCACGACCGGGCCGAAGGGCGCATTCCGTATGAACGATTGCACCACGCCAAAGTGGACGAGATCTCTGCAAGGCGCCAGACAGAAGCGGATTTCATATGGACAAATTGGGACACAAAACTTCCCGGACGCGGTCGGGTGGTTTTCTATCATAAACCCTCACAAACACTTTTTACCGGTTCGGTCACTGGCGGCCTTTGGAAGAACACCAATTATGCAAACAATGGGCCGTGGGACACAGTAGATGATTTTGACGGCGCCTCCGTCAACTGCATGGCGCAGGATCCAAATGATCAGAACACCCTGTATATCGGAACCGGTGAGTCCTTTACAGCATTTGTCAATTACCGGGAATCGACGGCGCTGGGCTCCGGAATATTCAAATCGACGGATGCCGGCAACTCATGGACAAAGATCCCAGGAACGGAGAAGTTTTACTTTGTGAATGACATGGTGGTCCGAAATGAAAGCGGTGCCAGTGTGATATACGTTGCCGCGGGGTCGGGTAGCTACCGCGTTAGAGATTTCATCAGCGAGGGCCTTTATCGGTCTGCCGACCAGGGATCAACCTGGACGGAGGTATTGCCATACGTGACAGGCACGAGTGAACAATATGCAGTGGCCGACCTCGAACTCACATCTTCAAACAGGCTATACGCAGCAACGCAGAGGAACATCAACGAAAAAGGAGGGGGTGTGATCTGGTATTCGGACAACGGCACAACCTGGAGCTCCTATAAAGGCTTTGCCAATTTTACTGCCAGCATGCCAGGTTGGTTCGCTGGCAGGGCCGTCGTCCGTCACGCGCCTTCCAACCCGGCTCACGTCTATGCCCTTTTTACCCGTGGGGTCTATAATTCTCTCCTCCAGCTGCGCGATTATGTTACCGAGCTCCGGCAAAGCAAAGATGCCGGTGTAACCTGGACCGTTGTCCCGCTGCCGGAAAATTGGGCGAACATCCCATGGCACGCGCTTAGCCTGGCCGTGGATCCGGCGAATGAAAACAAGATCGTAATTGGCGGCCTCGATATTTTTGTGCTCAATAATACCCAGGCGGAGGGTATTACCCCCTTGAGCTGGATCCGCGCGTCAGATTGGTTCACGATGTATTACTTGTACGACCCATCCATCCCGGAGGAGGAGAAGGAAATCCTGGCAAAGCAGTACGTGCACGGCGATATCCACGACCTGAACTTTTTTAATGGCAATCCGGACGATATGCTCATAACAACGGATGGCGGTGTCTTCCTGACCAATGATATGGGTGCTACGGTTTCGCCTGATCCTGAACCCCCGAACCAGGGCCTTCCGGCTTTCCGGCAGCTCAACAATGCTTTAAACACAACTCAGTACTATTACGCCCGCATTCACCCCGGCAAAGGCGTCTCCAAAGTCGTAGGCGGAACACAGGATAACGGTTGTATCTATGTGGACAACGACAACGGCGAGGAAACCATGATCTCGGGCGGCGACGGGGGCTATTGCTTCTGGGATTCCGACCATCCCGACATAAAAATATCTACGGTCTATGGTAACGGATTTTTCATTCATCGCGGTAACGAGACTTTCAGTTTTGGCGTAGTCAATGGCCTCTTCATAAACCCGATGGACTACGATGACCAGGCGAATCTCTTATATACCAATGCGGCCACGAGCTCTTTCGGCGGACTCTTTCCCCAATTAAAAACCCGGTACTATGATACACTGGAGATTGTGAACGTCAATAAGTTTCTCCTAACCGATGACCATGGTTTGGACACGGTATCCTTCATAAAATTGAAGGCCGGGTTAAAAGAAGCCATCACAGCCATAAAGCTTTCGAAATATTCTCCGGGCTCCGACAAGACGGCAATTATCGGGACAGAGAGCGGCAAAATATTCAAATTGACCGGACTTCCTAAATCGGTGAAGGCGGTCCGCATCGACAACAGCAAGCTTCCAGCCGGTTATATCTCTTCGGTCGACATCGGTGCGGATGAAAATACATTCCTTGCAACGATCAGTAATTTTGGACTGCCATCTGTCTGGGTAACGTACAACGGCGGCACTACCTGGCGAAATCTGGACAATGATCTTCCCGATATGCCTGTGCGCTGGGGGTTATTCAATCCCTTCGACGACAAAAAAGTTGTCATCGCAACCGAGGCAGGGGTTTGGGGCCTGGAGAATACGGTTTTGACTGACGTCAACTGGAAATCTTACAACCATGGCTTGCCAAGCACGCGGGTGGACATGATCGACATCAGGAAATCCGATAGCACCATACTGGCTGTCACTCATGGACATGGCTTGTGGACCGGGAAGCTGGATCAAGGTCCGGTTGTCACGGATGTTTTTCCCGAGCCTGTTGTCACCTCCGTGGAAGACAAGGCGCCGGCACGTATTTTTGTCTATCCGAATCCCGCCACAGATATTATTACTGTCAAAGGCGCGCCGATCTCACGGATCGTCTTTCGCACGCTTGCTGGAAGAAAGATCGAGACTCTACGTGTAGAGCAATCACAGGCTGACATCCGCCACATTCAAAAGGGAGTTTATATAATTGAGTTGCTGGACGCTGACAATCGGTTCGTCAGGAGCCAGAAGCTTTTGAAACGGTAGTAGCTCCGCAGATCATTGGTTTAATTCTGATTGTTGACCATCATGATGAAGGTCGGAAGGTGTGATGACATTTGTCATTGAGCTCGACCACAACATGCTATTACCTTTGAGTAAAGCTAAAAGATTGACATCTCGCCTTAGCATTTCTTTGCGATCCTTAGAGGCTTAGGGTCTTGGTGGCAATTTACTCACCGCTAACACACAACCCAGTGTTTCGGTAGAGAACGGCTATCGCTTTATTTGATGAACAGTGAGGGTTCTCAAATCCGGACGAGATGGCGAACGAATTCGTTCGGGGCCGCGAAGCCTCGAAGGCGCGAAGTAACGCGAAGAAATACCGCTGTCCCCTGCATTTCTTTGCGATCCTTAGAGGCTTAGGGTCTTCGTGGCAATTTACCCGCGCCAAACACACAACCCGGTGTTTCGGTAGAGAACGTATTGCCAATGATGTTTTTTATGGATTCAACAGATAGATCATGACAAAGAATCTTGAAACTGCGGACACAATTGTGAAAATGATCTTCGCAATACTGGTTATTGTCTTGTACTTGGTCATGTAATTGCCGGTCCATTTGCGCGTGTACTGATGGTTTTGGCGATTGTTGTGCTTTTGATATCTGCGCTGAAGGCTTTGATAAAATTTGCAGGAAGTGATTAAGTAATGCCGGAGGACAAAATGCTGTCACGATACTGGAGGGGTGCCCGCAAGCGGAGAGCGACTTTGATAAGGGAGCGCCAGTGTCCTGCTCGTGTGGGCCCATCAGAAGTGCGTGTTAGAACGTTTGCTGTGAGTAGCGATGACTGCGGGATGTTTTACCACAAAGGCACGGAGATTTTTCACGTGCGTTTGAGCGTACGGCTTCTGGCGCGACGTTCTGCTGTTCTCATCGTGCGGCAAGTCAAGACACAAAGGAAGGGGTTTGCTTTCGATGGCTACGCCCTGTCGGGTACGGCGAGCGCTGAAGCGGTAGGAGTAAGATGGAGATAAACGCCGTGCCCTCTGCGCCTCCGTGGTAATATCGCTCACCCATTCGTTTCAACGGCACCAGGAATTTCATTAGCTTGTATTACAATGAAAGGTGTCGCGAGCACGCTGGATCAAACCGATCCAAAGCCACAACAGCTTAAGGAAGCTCCAAAAGAAAAAGTGGACTTCCTCGACCTGATGAAGGCGATCGCCAGCTACCTGGTGGTGATCTACCATTACAACGTCATCGACGTTGACGTCATTCGGAGGGCGGGACCATTGCAGTTTGTGAATTATTACGTCACGGCTTTTCTTCCCATCGCGGTGCCGATTTTCTTTTTGACGAATGGGGCGCTGCTTCTCAATAAACGATCGGTCGATCTCAAAAAGCATTGTTACAAGATCCTCAATTTCGTGGTGCTGGTGATCATTTGGGCAGTGCTGTCCTATCTCATCATAGCATGGCTTCGCAATCATCCCATCGAACTGAGAGAACTTGTAAAAAGCACGTACTTTTTCAAACAAGGCTGGACCAATCACCTGTGGTTTCTGCAAGGCCTGACGGTGGTGTATATTTTCTTTCCGATACTGTACAGCGCGTACCACCACCATCCGGCACATCTTTATTTCTTCTTCATTGTGGCAGCCATTTTGACCCTGGGCAATACACTCCTCGGAAACGCAGCCACCGTCTTCAGCTACCTCACCGGTATGTTCTACAACCGTGATTTTCATACGTTCAACTTCTTTAGCGGCTTCAATGCTTTCCAGGGATTGTACGGCTACTCGTTCGTGTATTTTATCCTCGGCGGACTTCTTATGCGAAACCGGGAAAAGTTGACATCGCGCAGGCTTCGGGCGATCGCTGTGGTGATTATTCTCCTGGCGACCGGTATGCAATGTCTGTATGCCGTGGCCGAATCGCGGAGAGAGGGCGAGATCTTCGATATTGTGTGGCATGGCCATGACACCGTCTTCAGCTTGCTGATCGTTCTGGGGTTGTTCGTGCTGGCCCTGCCTTACAAGCATCGCGGTTTTGTCGGAAAGATCATTGCTATGGCCGGGCAGAATACGCTCGGAGTTTATTTCCTTCACGTGCTTGTCGCGGAAGCGATCAGCAATATTTTATTCAGTTTTTCC
>DASPNN010000184.1:0-10888 GCA_035626495.1 Chryseosolibacter sp. | reverse complement strand
CGTGTCAGCCAACAAGGAGGGTTATTTTTTCTTTTCGCAAAGTTTTGAAGTTCCCACCTCCACCAAATACCAGGAAATCCGGAAGGACATCTCCCTCAAGCCGATCGAGAAAGGTGCTAAGGTTGTCCTGAACAATATTTTCTTTGAAACAGGAAAAGCGACCCTGTCTCCACAAAGCCGGCTGGAATTGTCGAAAGCCATCGATTTGATGAAGACCAATCCAAGCATGGTCATTGAAGTCGGTGGACATACCGACAATGTCGGAGAGGATGTGTCGAACATGAAGTTATCGCACGAGCGTGCCAAAGCTGTCCGTGATTACCTGGTGAGTGGCGGTATTGCAGCGGCGCGGCTTCAGTCGAAAGGGTATGGTGAATCCAGTCCGGTCGCGTCAAATGAAACAGAAGACGGCCGCAAGGTAAACCGAAGGACGGAGTTTGTTATTTTGGAGTTTTGATCTGGCGCCTGAGACGACTCCCCGCAATCATTTTCAAATCAAATGTTATCCGAAAATGAATCGATAATGTGGATAAAATGTTGAACGAATGGGGATTAAATACGGTGAGATTTATCGATGATTGAAGGGCCAGCCGTTAAATTTGATATCTAACAAATCGGTAAACCGCATCGTATGAAATCTTCCATTTCAAAAAAGGAGATCAGAAGCACGCTTGAGTTGGCAATGAACGAGGCCCTGTCCGCGCTCACCATTGTTTCTCCTTCCAAAAAGACCAAAAAGGTGATTCAAAAGGTTTCCAGAAAGCTATCGAATGAATTGAAGCCCCTTTTGAAAAAGCAACTGAAAGTTTCCGCCAAGCGGGCAAAAGGCTTGAACGGAAAGTTGACCGAGCCGGTATCGTCCAAGGGTCAGTTGATCCAGGCTAGCTGAGTGCAACCTCTGTTTTCTTAAGCTTTGGAAACGCTCTCTGCAGGTCTTTGTTGGGCAGTTGCAGGCTGAAGCATGGACAATCACATCTTGCTTGACGACCTGTTCCGAAAGGCAGTATCGGCGATCGATGCGGGGGATCTGGCGATGCTGCGCGCCTTACTCACCGCCCATCCGGAATTGGCCAGAGAACGCTTGCAGGAACCTGGTGCCTGGCTTACTGCTCAACTCGGCGGTGCGATTCCAGCTTTCTTTAACAGTCCGTATTTGCTGTGGTTCGTTGCCGAAGACCCGGTACGGCAAGGAAAGCTCCCGACCAATATCCCAGACGTTGCGTCCACGATCATCGACACGGCCCGGAGCCATTCAAAGACCGTGAACGAACAAATCGAATATGCTGCTCGCCTGGTGGCCTGGTCTGTCGTTGCAAGAAAATCCGGCGTCCAAATACCATTGATGGCCCAGCTCCTGTCAAACATCGATTATTTGCCCCATCGGCTTGCGGACGATGCGCTGGTGAACGGCAATTTCGAGCTGGCGGATTATATCGTTCAAAAGGGCGGCCAACTTACTTATCCGGTCGCCTTGTGTCTGATGCGCCGGGCGGATGCTGCGCGGCTAAAGGAATCCGCCTCTGCCGAAGAAAAACAATTCGGCCTGGTGTTGTCCGCCTTGCGTGGATTACCTGAGGCCTTGAAGCTGGCCATTGAACATGGGGGAGATCCCACCAAGCCAGCTGCGAACCTGTTTTCACATGGCACGCCACTTCATCACGCAGTCTGGTCGGGATCGATCGAGTGTGTGCAAATAGTGGTCGAGGCGGGTGCCGATCTTTCAGTTTGTGATCTGCTGTATAACGCGACGCCGCTGGGGTGGGCTGAATACGGCGGACATAAGACAATAGCCGCGTATCTGCGGCAGCAGGGGGCATGCCAGTAATGTACCGTAGCCATAGAGTTGTAAATGGCTAAATAGGTATTACACGCCCTTACGGCCGCCTAACCATCTCCTAAACCGGCCGGATGAATGTGGACGAAAAGCCGCACCTGCCCGCGTCTCCCCGGCAGGAACAGGCACAACGTGACGGACGCTTGCCGTTAATTCTGAATTAATGTAATTTTCATTTATCTTCTACTACTATCGAAAAAGCCGGCTGTTTGAACGGCTTTGCGCAAGAATGGGAAGCGTTTGGAACGCCACCTTGCCGGACACCTGAGGCAAACATAATCTTTTTTTTACTTCCGCGGCATTCGAGTCTCCGCGTTGACCACTGAAACCTTTACTGGCATAAGATTTAAGTTTTTTCCGGGAAACAAATAAACTTATCGTGATTAAAGCTTTACAATATGGGAAGAGTTGGTGGATTGTGGGGATGTTTCCTCTTTATTGCAAGTAGTGCTTTTGCTCAGGTTGACACATCATTTGTTTACAATACAAGCACGTCGTACGGTACTTTAGACATTCGCATCCGGAAATCTTCTACCCGTTACTATTACCTGCAGGAAAATAAAACGGTAGCGTTCCGAACGCAGTCGGGTGTGAAGACGAATTCATACTTTGATATGACAGCGTGGGATTCAAGTCCCTACACACAGGGCAATCTCCGGGAAAAGAATGGAAGCGCAGATTACTTTGTGATGAATTACCGACTGTTGTTCCCGCTGGGATATCAGCCAGGGTATGATCCCGGTTATCCTTTGATTGTCATGATGCACGGCGCCGGCGAACGGGGCAACTGCTGGAAGAACACCTGTTATCACGCCGATCGCTCATGGAATCCGAATACCAATCAGCCTGCTGCGCCAACGGATGCGACCTCGAAACTTTTAAACAATGACCATAACCTGCTTCATGGCGGCAAGCCCCACCTGGACGCGCGCAACCTGGCGGGTACACGCCTGCCACACGATCCTTCCATGCCCGGCCGCGCCTTCCCTGGGTTCGTGCTCTTTGCGCAAAACCTCAACAGCTGGGAAGTGAACGCAGTTCAGGACATGATCAAGCTGGTGCGGGTGATAGCCAAAAAGTACAACATAGACGAGGACCGCATCTATTTGCACGGCCTTTCCAATGGCGGGGCCGGTGTATATCAGGCGGTCAAGCGCGCGCCTTGGCTCTTCGCGGCTGTGCTCCCGATGTCGGCCACTGGTGACAATGGTCTCATCGCACAAAATCAGGCAGCCAATGTGGCCCACATACCGTTCTGGATGTTCCAGGGCGGACAAGACACAGCGCCGACACCTTCGCTGACTGAAAATTATGTGCGTGAACTTAGAAAGGCCGGCGCTATCGTGCGTTATTCGCTGTATCCGACGATCGGTCACAGCACCTGGAACACTGCTTACAAAGAGCCGGATTTCTTTACATGGATACTTTCCAAAAACAAGGCAACAATTCACACCTTTGGCGGTTCGACAGCGATCTGCCAGACCAACGGACAAGGTGTGCGCATGGAGCTCGCCCGTGGCTTCCGGGCTTACCAGTGGGAACGCAATGGAGTGATCATTTCCGGAGCCACTTCCGCCACTTACACTGCGACAACAACCGGGACTTACCGCGCGCGTTTCAGCCGTAAAGCCAATCCAGGTGCAGCGGACTGGAATCAGTGGTCAGCCCCGGTCACCATCACCCAACAAAGCCCTGCGGCAGCCAGCATTGTTCAGACAGGTACGCTGATCCTGCCCGATCTTAACGGTTACAATGAAGCCAAACTCAGTTCTGGCCGTACTGCCCAATATTATTACTGGTACAAAAACGGTGTGCTGCAAAACCTCGATGGGGGCAAGCACGCAGTGCAAAATGCAACGTTCAAAGCAGGAACGTGCTCGGGGACTTGCACAGGCAACGGCGCGTATACACTTGTGACGGCGACCGCCGATCAGTGCCCGAGCCCGCGCTCGGCGCCAAAGTATGTATTCTTTAATAACCAGGCTCCCGTCAATATTGCCGCTCCCACTAATTTTACCGGTAGTCCCTCATCTCAGAGCGCAATCACGCTTTCGTGGAGTGACGTTTCCACCAACGAAACCGGTTTTGAGATCTGGCGGAGAAAAGTGATCGGGACCACCTCGTACTCGCGATGGGAGATGCGAACAGTCACGGCAGCAAATGCGAGAAGCTTCGTAGACAACGGTGCAGAGCCGTCGACTACCTATCATTACAAAATCCGCGGAGTGAGCAACAGCGGTCGTTCCAACTATACGCCCGCGGCATCGAACGCGTACCTCATTGTCAAGACGGGCGCAGACAACATCGCTCCTTCGGCTCCGCAAACACTGACTGCCGCGCAAAGCGGCATCAATGCGATTAAGCTGACCTGGAAAGCTTCGACCGACAATACCGGAATCAAACAGTACCGGATTTATTACAGCGGAACCAGCGTTGCCACCGGCTCCAATGCCACCACCCATACCCTCAGCAATCTTGCGCTTAATACGAACTATTCATTTACCGTAAAAGCGGAAGATCTTGGGGGCAATCTGAGCGCCGCAAGTAATGCTGCAACAGCAAATACCTATGTGACCGGTCTCTACTACGAGCACACTACGGGCGCCTGGACCGATCTTGACCAAATAAACTGGTCGGCGCTCCCCGAGCACACAGGCAAGGTGACATCGTTTACTCTTTCGCCACGTGTACAGGACGACTTCTTCAACTTCGAGTTCGATGGATACTTGTATATCAATACCGCCGGCACTTACCAGTTCCGCACGATTTCCAGTGACGGAAGCCGTGTCATCCTCAATGGGACGGTGGTCGTTGAAAATGATGGAATACATGGAACACGCTCGGTAAGCGGCCCGACAATGTCCCTCGGTGCTGGTCCGAAAAGAATCAATGTGAGATATTTCGAATACGATGGCGAACATACCCTGACTGTCATGTACAAAGGACCCGATTCGAATAACTCATGGCTGACAATACCGGCGAGCGCGCTGCGCAGCGGCTCATCGGCATCTTCAACAATGATGGCCATGTCCGAGGAGACAGCGACGGAACCAGAGCCCGCATTTAGCGCGCAAGTGTATCCGAATCCGGCTTCTCAGGAAAACATCAACCTGGTCGTCGATTCGCAAGACGAAAGTCCGATCGGGGTTGCCATCGTGGACTTTACTGGTAACGAGCTCTATCGCGGTGTTATTGAAAAGCAGGCGCTCTCCGACGGGTTCCGTATTCAAATTGACCGGAAAGTTCCCGAAGGAATTTACCTGATCGTGCTCACCCAACGGGACAAAATCATTAAGCATCGAATTTCGATCAGAAACTAGTTGTGCAGAAATTGGTCTATTTGGCGGGTTTGTTGTAAATTATAAACCCGCCGCTTCGGGGCGCGTGAATTATGATCTACAAGGAAACGTCATACAGACCCGTGGAATGGGTGTATCGTGAAGTGATCGACGAGGAGATCCAAAAAAAAACAGAGGGAAAGATATTTTACTTCTGCGAGGTGGAATTCATCTGTTGTGCATATGGTGCCATCAGGGGAGTTGTAGAACTAAATGGACAGGGTCTGTTTATCGAGCTCGACTCGAAGGAAAGAATCCGGGTTGACCGGATAATAACCCTTTTTGGAAAACCTGGGGCTGCGTATGACGAATATGATGCGTATGCGAACGCATGTCTGGACTGCAAGGGGGGCTACGAAGATTAGTTTTGACGAAATTGCCTTGACTATTCAGCGGTGTGTGCGGCAACTGTGGAGGCCCAGTTAGTTACCGTATCGTCTGGGCTAACAGCCTGTTTTGCGTTTCCCTCCCGTTTGAACGCAGTTTTTTTTATTGCTGAAGGTTTCTATTTAAAGCTGTATTGTATCAATGGCACATTGAGAGTTGCAGGCCGCCTACGAAAAAACGCTTAATCTGGACTTTATTTAATTTTAATGTCAGCCTGGAATGCAGAAACATTAGAAACATCGCCATTTTTGTAATCCAATCCCACTAGTAATGAGTAGTAAGAAGGTAGTATTTCTAGTCGTGAGTGACTGCAATTTTGATGGAGTGCTTACACAGCAGCTTCAGTCGCTCAATTATGATGTTGTGCGCTTTGAGACGGTGAACGAAATAGGGGATTCTATCAAGTTATCACCGGACGCGATTATTGTTGATTACGACAAGGAGGGCAAGGAAGGGCTGGAATCACTAAAGAAAACCAAGATCACTTCAAGGACCGCCTTGATTGTACTTGGAAAGCAGAGTTGCACGAATCTGTATATCCATCAGGCCTATCATTACCTGATCAAGGACAAGTCGATCGAAAAGACCCTGGCTACGCTGATCAGGAAGATCCGGTCACTGAAAACTGTGCATTCCGGATTTTTGGAGTCGTTCAGGCAGCGCGTTTTTGCACTTTATAACTTCTGACCACTTAGGCTGGTAGCGAAAAATAAAAAGTCGCACCTTGGTTCACCTTTGCGTCGGCCCAGACACGTCCAAGGTGCCTGTTTATGATCTGCTGCACGATTGCCAGTCCAATGCCATTGCCATCAAATTCATGTTGGCCATGAAGTCTCTGAAACGGGGTAAATAGTTTGCCAGCGTATTGCATATCGAAACCGGCGCCGTTATCTTTTATGAAATAAGTGACAACCCGCCCCTGCGCCGATGAGCCTATTTCGATAATTCGCTTGTCCTTTTTTTCCGAGTACTTGAGGGCGTTCGATATCAGATTCGCCCATACTTCCCTCAGCAATTTTTTGTCCCCGCGGCTTTCATGGAGCGGACCAGTTTTTATTTCGACGGTCCCCGATCCGGCTCGCGTAAGCTGTTCGGCGAGTATCGTGTTCACAAGCATGTTCATATCGACGGGTCCTATCGTCAATTCATGCTTCCAGACTTTTGCCAGCGCCAACAGGTCTTCAATAAGCTGCATCAGTTTTTCTGAATTGCGTGTGATGATTGAGAGCACTTTCTTTCCATCATCATCGAGCTTATCCAAATACTCTTCATGGAGGATATTCGCGTAATTCAGTATCGACCTCACGGGTGCGCGCAAATCGTGCGAAACGGAATAGCTTAAAGCCTCAAGTTGTTTGGTAAGCTGAACAATACGACCTTGTGCATAGGCGGAGTCCACACTGAACTTTGCAATGACATACGCGCCGCCAAAACGGGCATCCTGGACGGGAATCATGCGCGCTGATACTTTGACAAATGAGCCATCCTTGCAACGCCATTCGCTTGAATTCGACAATGACCCCGCGGCGGCCGAGCCACCTGGCGCGCTTTTATCCCGAAGCAAAATAATTGCAGGCTCTCCTATCACTTCGGAGCTGGAATACCCAAGCGTGTCGCGAGCTGCCTGGTTCCATCCGACAATCAAACCCTCCGAAGAAACCGTAACGATCGCGTGCTCGGATATGTCGAGGACCGTCTGCATGGCATTCAACGCTTCGCTGTTGGTAACGATATTCATACCTGATTGGATGGCCTAGATCCGGTGCCACACCCGGTCGCGGTGAGTGGACCTTTGATCCATTGCTATGTTAAGAAAATTGAGGCGAATATCAAATGCAAAAACCCGGAACTGGCCCGCTCGAAGCTGCACCTTTTTCCGGTCTTGTAAGCCGCGGCGAAACCGCTCAAAAATAGCTTTTGTTTAAAAACGAGGCCACCGACCGGCTTCCGGGCCAGTTGTCCAATGGGTAGGCCCGCCCATCATATCAAGAAGAGCGATGTCGCGATAGCCAACGCGATGCCAATAAGAGATAGGGCCGAACGAACAGAAAAAATTTTCCCCGAATCTTAGCCTAACCCTGGCAGCCTGTTGCATACATGCTGTGATTGATTTGTCAATTCTTTTTCAAATACGACCGAAATTTGCTGACAGGCCATGACACCGGTCACGCTCGGTCCACGACTTTCATAACTGTTTTTATAAACCCACCGCCCGGCCGGATCTGGCACGGAGGGTGAAGGCAGTTCACGTCGTGTTGGTGATCAGCGTTTTTTTTCTTTCTTTGCCCACGTCAATGGACCGAGCATGGACGAAAAAGACCTCATAAGCAGACTTAATATTCAGGATGAATCTGCCATGCAGGAACTGTTCTACGCATGGCATGCAAAGATGTGCATCATTGCGTGGAGAATTGTAAAACACCGTGAGCAAGCCAAAGACATTGTGCAGGAGGTCTTCATCAAATTGTGGAGGAACGCTCCTGGACTCGCGATCACGACATCGCTTGAAGCATACCTGAAGCGCGCCGTTGTGAACACATCACTTAATCACATCGAAGCGCGCAACCGCTTCACGAAATTAAAGCTGGAGGACGCGGCGATGAACGAACGGGCTGTCGGTTCCGCACCGCTCGATCTCGACGAACTTACGCGCCTGGTGAATGAGGCGATCAGCCAATTACCGCCACGCACGCGCACCGTCTTCTCGCTGATCCGATCGGAAGATATGTCGTATCGCGAAGTCGCCGCCGCGCTCGGCATTTCACTCAAGGCGGTTGAAAAGGAAATGCTGAAAGCGCTCAAAATGCTGCGGGCTGCCTTGAGAAACTACCTTGCCGTGCTTTTAATGCTGTTGCACCGCTTTTTGGAATAAAAAAAACCAGTTGAAAGGGGAGGAAGGTGCGGGCATGTCTGTCTTGCAATAAAAACCAAATTATGACAGTACGATTCGTAACCGCCGCCTGTATGGCCGCAAGTATTATTATTCTCTCCGGATGCAATTCCGAGGAACCTGTTCAACCCCTTCAGGCCGGTGACTATATGCCGCTCACACCGGGCACCGAGTGGCAATATCAACGCTGGGTCGTGACGCCGGATCAGAATCAACCGGTGAGCCTCGATACGGCAATCATTAAGATCACCGAGGAAACTGCGATCGATGGAAAAATGTATGCGGTATTTACCGATCGGTTCGGAATGACGGACAAGGCTGTCCGCGTGGAAAATTCTCAATATTTCGGGCGCGACCATGAGATGTACGTTGGCCTGACGCACGAATACATGTTTCTCGACACAGAAAAGTTGCCGGGGGACTCATGGTCTTACATTAAGAACGACGGAGCGACCAAAACCGAATACGTTGTCAAAGCCAAAGGTACCTCGTTCGATGTACTGGGAACCACTTATGAGGATGTGATCGAAATGCAGGTCAACTACTATTCCCGTGTGGGCGATGAATATGAAAAGAAATTTTCTGCTGTTCATGTTTATGCAAAAGGCGTCGGCGAGATATACACCTACTATCCTGTATCGCCCGACACGTTCGGGGAACTCGTGGCGTATTTGATACCACAGAAAGGGCAATAACGTGCGGATGAAAAATATGAATAAAACTATGAATCGATTTCCTGAAAACATATTTTCCCAGCCTATACAGCGCCGGACTTTTTTGCGCGGTACTTCACTCATTGCGATCGCCGCCTGTGTTCCCCTGTCACACGGCTGCGATGAGCCAGACCCGGATGCTTCCGCCGCGGAATGCAGCACCACGGACGATATCCTCGGACCGTTCTACAAGGCCGGCGCTCCGCTCCGGGAGAACATTGTCCCCGACAACAGCTCGGGTGTTCCTCTGATTGTGACAGGAACGGTGTATGCAAATTGTGAAAATGTGCTGGCAGGTGCGATTGTTGAAATTTGGAATGCCGACCACGAGGGTGAATACGATACTTCGGACGAATTCAGGTTTCGCGGCCGTTACGCCACGAATCAGAACGGCACCTACCGGTTCCGGACTATTGTTCCGGGCAGGTATTTGAACGGTGGAACGTTCCGTCCCAGCCACATTCATTTTCGGGTGAACGCCACCGGCCACCGGGAGCTGGTATCGCAAATCTATTTCAAAGACGACCCGTTTATCGCCTCCGATCCATGGGCTGGGTCTGTAAAAGCTTCGGAAAGAATTTTGACCATCTCGAAGGATACAAGCGGCGTGGATACTGTTAACTTTGACATTTATCTGACAGTTGCGACATGACCGACGAGCGCTTGCTTCTTAAATTTCTGGATGGCACCATCACCGATGAAGAGCGCAAACAGTTTGACATCTGGATGGAGAAATCCGATGATAACAGGAAGCTGGTGCAGGATCTGCGTCGCGTGTGGGAAACTCGCGAGGCTCACAGTCCCGGCGACTTCGATACCCGCGGCGAGTGGGATCGATTGGCGCGGGCCATGGGTTCGCAAAAGCGTTCGGTCGTGCGGCGGATACGGCCACGAACCTACCTGAAATTTGCTGCCGCGTTGGTGATGCTGATGGTCGCATCCGTAATTATTTACAGGATGTACGATACATCGAAGAACATTGTGCATGCGACCGCTGACGAAACACGACAGGTTACTTTGCCCGATGGTTCTTTGGTAACTCTGAACCGGTACGCGAAAATTTCCTATCGCGACAATTTTGCCGAAGACCGGATTCTAATTCTTCAGGGCGAGGCGTTTTTCGACGTCAAAGCAGATCTACGTCATCCATTCCGGGTTGAAACGAGTGGCTCCGCCGTTACCGTGGTTGGGACCTCGTTTAACGCAAGAGCGATAGCGGTCGAAAAATTAACAAAAGTGTTTGTCGTCACCGGCAAGGTCAGCCTTGTTGACAAGGATGTCCGAAGCCAAGCAGTGCTGCTCGGGCCAGGATTGACTGGATTGCTGGACGAATCGCGAAACGCAATTCGTATTGATTCCGCCTTGGATGAAAATGCAACGGCGTGGAAGACCAAGAAACTTGTGTTCGGAAAAACTCCGTTGGACCGGGTTTTGAAAACTGTGGCGAATTATTTCAACGTGGAGCTGCGGGCCTCCGATAAGGCGATCCTGCGCTGCCATTTTACGGGCACGTTTGGAGACCCCACCCTCGAAGAAGTGATCGAGACGTTGCAGGAGGCCCTGAGCCTCGAAGTACGGCGTGAAAACAGTGGTTACGTGTTTAAAGGCGAAGGGTGCCATGATCATTGAGCGGAAGATATGGCTGCTGGTCTTTTTCTCACTCGGGGTGCTGCCGTCCTCTGCACAGGTGGCCAACAGCCAAAAAAAAGCCACCCTGATCCTGGAT
>DASPNN010000183.1:0-3207 GCA_035626495.1 Chryseosolibacter sp. | reverse complement strand
TGGGTACATGCACGACACCGGAGGCTTCGATTTCTTTTCCCTTATAGGTCGTTTTGTAAACCAGATTGTAGGTCTTTACTCCGAACCTGAGAGAGCTGGAAAGGCGACGGTCTGTGTACCTTGCAACGTTCCTCATCTCCGCCAGAGTGACCTCATAACTCTTTTCTGCGGAAATCAATGTAACGGTACTTGAATCGGCCCTTAATAAAATTGTGGTAATCAATGCGGTAGTTATGTGGATCAGTGACATAAATGGAAGGAGAATGATTTTAACAGCAGAATAGTTCCTTATAGCCAGGGCTTCATATAACGTGAAAAAGTGGGCCTGAGTATGGCAAAAAAAAAAGCCGCTGACATTGGCCAGCAGCTTTTTAGCGTCCGCGATTCGACGATACCTAAATACCCGATTCCGACCGTAAAGAATAGACGTCTTTGTCTATCTCATCCATGAGATTCCGGTAAAAAAGTCCGCTATCGTCGCGTTCAATGGTAATGCCCACACTATGATCGTCTATATTGTCGATCAACACATCATTGTATTTTCTCAAGATCCTAAGAACATCATTCCGTTCTGTCTCGTCAAAATAGATTCTGTAATTCTCCATATACTCCCAATAAAACGCCTACACTAGTAGCGCATGAGTGCGGCAACTTTACTTCCACCTGGCATCCGGTCTTTTTCAAGAACGTGAACTTCTCCCCCGTTCTGGATGGTCCTGAGCATCGCCTTATCGAGGAGGCACTCATCACCATCCTGTTTTTCATTATGTATTGTGATTTCGTTATTCATTTCATCGAACCGGCCCCAGATATGCTCATCCCGCGCAACGAACAGGTGCCACACTTTGCTGTAATGGGCTGCGGGGATCACATCCTCAGCGATGCTTGAAGTCAAACCCGTCGCCGATTGATTGCCGAACATTTCCAATGCTTTCTCATGCCGCTGCGCAAAGAAGGATTTCATTTTCTTCATCGCTTGCTCGTAGAGGGAAGTTTCGTCTTCGTATTCAAAATTTCCCTTGAGGGGTTCATCCCAGATACACTTATACTGCGCAACGGATTTATAGATCGGGATCAGGTATTCAACTCCGGCAAGGAGCAACGGTGCGTTTTCGGTTTTCAGAATATCTTTCCACAACGTCTCGTCAACTTCATCGAAGTACATCGCGATGTTCTGCTTATCGTCCGGCTTACCGGAACCGATACCGTGGAAATTTGCGCCATGCCCCGCGCCACTGGTATCTGTTCTGAAAAGTTTTTGGTCATCCTTATTTTCGAAGTGGACGACATCGTCAATGCCGTCAGGCATTTCGGGAACTGGAATGTGAACCATTCCGAATTGGTCTGCGCGGTAAAGCTTAGCTTGCTTTTTGCTCAAAACCAACAAATAGAAGTAATCCCGCGCCGTGATCAGCGGCATGAGGGGGCTCAGGTAATAGGAGCTGTTGATCAACACTTCCGTCTTCGGCGAAAATGGAAGCTTCATCAGCTTAAATTGGCCATCCGAAATGAACACGGCCAGACCTTTAGAAACATTGAGCCAGAACTTGTCGTTCCGTATCAGGTCGTATCCAGGCTTCAACAGCCGTTCAACGGTGGTCATGTCGGCACCTTTGTTGCGCAACTCGCTTGTCAATTGCTGAAGTATATTTTTAAAGCCGATCACGTCTTTTTGTTCATTCTTTTCAACCCCGGATGAATGTGTTTCCATGTAAGCGGAAATGCAGTACTGCGCCTGGTGACTTGATAGACCGGCCAGCTGTTCTTTCGAAAGAAAAGTTGGAAGCTCTTCGACGGCTGTACTGATCGAGTCGGTTCTAAAAGTCTCCGTTTTGGTTTTGTTCGAAACGTTTGGTTCGTTGTTGGTGTCCCGTCGCTGGCCGCCGCGGTCTTCTCCCTTATCTGGATTCCGGTTGGGGTGTCTCAAATGCACATTTGGTGCAGGTTGTTCTTCTCCAAGAGTATATTTGTCGGCGATCTCCAGGTAATTGTCTATCGCATCGCTGTTTATATTTTTTAAACCAGTGGTCCCCTGGATCTTGCCAGGACCCGACGGTTTTCCTTTTCTGGTGTGAAATTTCCCTTCTCTGTCTTTTGCCATAAGAATAGAATTTGCTGTAGCCTGAATCAAGAAAATTACTATACCAAGAAATGCCAAAACGGCCCCTCTAGCCGCAGACACTGTAGAATCAATCCCCATCCAAACCGGCTAATTCTTTCCGGAGACCCTGTTCTTTCGATGGCATAATATTTTAACCAACTATAGGACGTCATTACCAAGAATCATTTTCCAAGCTGAAACTCAACGAGTTGTGTGAAAGGATTGCAAGTAAAGATTCTCGATTAATTGGCTTCACGGTATGAGAAAAATAATTTTGACCTTAAGCATCATTGCGGCTGTGATACTGCTGCTCGGCGCAGACATTCGGAGAAATGAATCATCAACCACCACCCTGGCCGCTCCCAAGAAGAAAAAATGCATCGGTTATACCATCCTTGAATTCGGCAAAGGGGTCGACTGCAATGGAGACACCGTTAAGCTGGTCAAAATGAATGGCATACAAGTTCTTGCCTCAAGCATCGAATAGCCCACGCGTTAGATGCCTTTATCCCGTTATAACAAAATAAGCCCCCGATCCAAGACCAGGGGCTCATCCCGAAAGGTATTCAGCTTAGCTTAATCTTTTACCGTCACGTAATCGGTGGTTGTTGTGCCCGAGGCACCGGCATAGGTCGTTGTGCCATGACCCAGGTTAAAAGCTTTGTTCAGCGCGTCCACGATCTGCGCAACGTATTCGCGGCGTGGACTGACCAGCGCATTCTTATCGCCTTCTGCCGTAGTGATCCGGACCGCGTATCGCTCGCGTGTCAGTGCAACTACAAGCAAGCCAATCAGGAACATACCGCCACCAATCCAAAGGGCCAGCGTGTTCGCATCGATCACACCGTTTTGAGTCGTCAGATTCATATCTGCTGGCAACTGCACAAACCAACCGACCAGCAATGCCGCGAGTCCCAAAAGCATGAGTACCACACCCGGCCATCGTTCCGGGCGGATTGTCCATAGACACATGCGCGTGATCCCATTAATGCGATAGGATGTATTCTTCACTTTCAGGGTGGAATCCGTGACGGTCACGTCCCGCCCATCCGTATATATAATTCTGTCTTCAGCCATATTTCCACATTTAGGTCCGTATTTTAAAA
>DASPNN010000182.1:0-7096 GCA_035626495.1 Chryseosolibacter sp. | reverse complement strand
TAATGTCAAATTGCGCCGGTGAAAAAAAAGAGTCCGACGCGACGGAAGCCGATGACAGCGCGTCCGATCAGGCTTCTGGAACTGCAGACGCCGGAGAACCTCAATTCCAGGTTGACGCCGCTTTCCAGCAACAGCTTGCCGGAGTCTTTGCGTCGTATGTTGAACTGAAGGATGCGTTTGTCGCGTCCGACGCGGCTGCGGTGAAAGAAAAAGCTGGACAGACCAGCGAGGCGCTCGAAAAAGTCGATATGAAACTTGTTACGGGTGCCGCCCACAACGATTGGATGAGCTACCAATCCCCGATGACAAATTCGCTGAACGAGATCCGCGAGGCATCGGACATTGAAGCACAAAGAAAATCTTTCAGTGTTCTTTCCGACAACATGTACAAGAGTATCAAGGCCTTTGGCTTGGGCGGCAGGCAGGCATTTTATGAATTTTGCCCGATGGCTTTCGACAACGAAGGTGGCTATTGGCTGAGCGACCAGGAGCAGATCCGCAACCCTTACTTCGGCGACAAAATGCTGACTTGCGGAGAAGTTAAAGAGAAACTGAAATAGGCCCTCATGCGCCGAAGAGAATTCCTGAAGAGATCCAGCCTTTCCGCCCTGTACGCATGGGCTGGATCTTCTTCGATAATGACCGCATGCCATACGGAAGAAGACATGATTGGCAAGCCGGGTTGGATCGACAACGGTGCCTTTGATCGGCCCTTGCACATGCTTCCCGTAAGCGCCGGAAACGCCGCGCTGAACGCATCCTTGACCACGACAGAAATATTGAAAGGCGCTTCGAGCGACAGTTTTTCTTACGCCGGTCAGATCCTCGGGCCGACGATTGTCGCCAACACCGGCGAAATCCGGGATGTGTCCCTGCTGAATAACCTGGCGGAGGACACGAATATTCATTGGCATGGACTGATACTGCCTGAAAATATGGATGGGCACCCGAGGAATGTTGCTGCACCTGGCGAAAGTTTGTACTACAGCCTCCCCGTTTCGCAGCGCGCCGGCACCTACTGGTATCATCCCCACGCCCACGGCCGGACCGCGAGGCAAGTGTTCATGGGACTCGCAGGAATGTTCATCGTACGCGATCGGGAAGAGGCCGCCCTCAACCTGCCATCCGGTGCTTACGAAATTCCGCTCATAATTCAGGATAAACATTTTTCCGGGGGGAACCTGGACTACTCTCCCACCGGGGAAGAGATCATGACAGGGTACCTCGGCGAAACCGTGCTCGTTAATGGAATCCACGCGCCTTACCTGGACGTAAAGTCCGGCTGGTACCGCTTCCGCATACTGAACGGCTCCACGGCGCGCGTGTACAATATTGGATTCAGCGGCGGCGTTCAGTTTCATCTCATTGGTGCCGATGGCGGCCTCCTGCGTGTAGCTGAAACGTTGAGTTCCCTGTTATTAGGTCCTGGCGAACGAATGGATATCGTTGTCAATTTCTCCGGTCTTCAGGCCGGCAAGGAAATCTACCTGATCAGTAATGCCTTCCTCGATTATGGGCCCCAGGGCAGGCAAAGCTTCCGGATTATGAAAATCGTCGTAAATGGACAGGCTGGTTCTGATTTCGTCCTCCCAGGCACCTTGTCGGCGATCCCATCTCCAGACCCCGCCTCGGCGGTGAACGTGCGTGTATTTGATATCGCCGAGATGCAATCCGGGGGACACCGTGGCATGGCCCGCCACACGATCAATGGAAAGGTTTTCGACATCGACCGGGTAGACGAAACCGTCGGGGCCGGAACAACAGAAATCTGGGAATTTGATAACCTGGAAGGCGACGAGATTCATCCCATGCACATCCATGGCGTACAGTTCCAGGTATTGGAACGTATCGGCGGAAGAAAGAAACTCATTGCATCTGAAAAAGGTTGGAAGGACACCGTACTCGTCATGCCCGGCGAGAAAGTGCGGGTGATCATGACCTTTCCATCATACACAGGGGTGTTTGTCCTTCACTGCCACAACCTGGAGCACGAAGACGATGGCATGATGCTCAACTACCAAATTGCGTAAGCAGTACCGTCAGGCTGGATCCGGATCTCCGAGTGGTAATACAATGAGGAAACATGCGCCGACGTTTTCTTCGCCGAAAGCCTTTATGATGCCACCGTGTTTTTCTACGATGTTCCTGCAAAGGGATAATCCCAGTCCTGTGCCTTCGAAAATATCTTTTGTGTGTAACCGCGAAAAAGCCTTGAATATCATCTCCGCATGCTTTTGATGAAAACCGATGCCGTTGTCGCGCACTTCAATTTTAGCAAATTTTTTTGTTGCCGGCAGCGCTGCATCCCGGACTTCGGCGCCGGTGACCACCCGTGACGAAAGCTCGATGACCGGCGACACTCCCGGCCGGGAGAACTTCAATGAATTGCTGATCAGGTTATAAAATAGCTGATAGAGTAAAAAGCTTCCCCCCTCGATAATGGGCAGTCCCTGGTTTCGGATCACGCCTCCTTTTTCCATCAGCAACAGTTCAAGATCGTTTTCGACATTTTTTACGACCACGTCAAGCGGCACTTTTTCTTTCACGGGTTGAGCAGCCTGCACGGAAGAATAGGCGAGCACACCCTCTACCATATTGTTCATGCGTTTGGCAGCATGTTGTATCTTCGCGATAAAATTTCTTGCACGGTCCGATATCACATCCAGCGTTTCCAGGCGGAGCTGATCGGTGAACACCAGGACCTTCCGGATCGGCTCTTTCATGTCGTGGCTTGCCACATGCGCAAATTGTTCAAGCTCCTGGTTGGAGATCTCCAGTTGGCGGCGCTTCTGATCGAGCTCGAGCGCGATGCGCTTTGCCTCGTCAACGTCGCGGATAAAAGCAATGAATGCGGATCCGTCCTTTCGGTTGGTGGTAGAGATTGTCAGGGACACGAAGAACTCGCGTCCTGTCTTGTTCAGCGCCGTGATCTCTATCGTGCGGTTCAGCACATGGGCCTCACCTGTAGCCAGGTAACGCCGCATGCCCTCGTCGTGCGACCGCCGGTATTTTTCGGGGATAATGAGTTCGGTGAGTAACCTACCAGTCACTTCTTCCGACGACCATCCAAAGACCGCTGTCGCCTTAGGATTCCAGTATGTGATACGGCTGTTGGCGTCGATGACAACAACGGCATCCGGAGCAAAAAATAAAAGCTGCTGCAGGCTGGCTTCCTTTTCCCGAAGTTGTTCGTTGATCGCCCGAAGCTGCGCTTCCGTCCGCAAGCGTGCGCTAACGTCGCGAAAAATGCCGCGCGTATAAAGTGTCTTGCCGTTTACGACCTTTGCGGTCACGCTGCCCTCCACATAGACTTCGTCACCCGATTTTGTCTTGAACGGAACAACGACCGGCTCGCTGGGCGGCAGGCCGGCAACTATGTTCTGGCGGTATGCGATAAAGTTGTCCCGCTCCCGGTCAGCGACGACGTCATAGATGGACGAGCCCTGTACTTGCTGCTGTGAAAAGCCAAGCAGGCGAGTCCATGCGTTATTGACGTAAAGAACAGTTCCATCAGGCTCCACAAGATGTATCAGATCGTGGGCGTGATCAAAAAGGTCCTTGTAGGTCTCAAGGTTCTCGAAAATTGCTTTGTGGAGGTCGTTCAAACAATCCGGTGATTAACCGTTGAATTTATGAACAGATTTCAATCCAACCAAAATTCACAAGCGGCGCGTATACCATCACGGCATAATTTTTTAACGCAGTGGCATTCGAAATCCATGATTATCGAAAAAGTAAACGGTCTGAAAAAAAAATATCCAAATGGCGGCAAACGGACCCATACTTATTGTCGACGATGACTTCGAGGACCTTGAGTTGGCCAGGGAGATCATCCAGGAGATCGGCCTGTCAAACAAGGTTTACACATTCCACGAATGCGAGCAGGCCCTGACTTACCTGATGAACAATCTCAATGAGCAGCCATTTATCATTCTCTCCGACGTTAATCTCCCGCGTATGAATGGCATCGAGTTCAAAAAAAAGATCGACGAAACGCCTGCCCTCCGACAGAAAAGTATTCCGTTCGTGTACTATACCACCTCCGGCGATAAGACAATAGTGACTAAAGTCTATGAGCTGACCGTACAGGGCTTTTTTGTCAAACCCACCAAAATCGAGGAGATGCGCGAGTCGTTCCGGCTGATCTTTGAATACTGGAAAAAATCCCGTCACCCCAATAGCTGACTCACCACGACTTAGTAATTCGAAATTCGAAACTCGAAGCTCATTGACCGGTATCTTTCCAATCCGGCCACCGCCCCGGCGTGTACGGCGCGTTATTCATTTCGAGTTGCCGTTCAAGCCCCTCGAGTATTGCGTAAGCTTTTTTCATATCGGCGAGCAGGCCGCCGAAACTTTTTGCGGCCAGCGCATAGGAATCCCGGTAGGTGTTGGTCGCCTGCGAAGTCGAGTACGTCATGTTGTAAATGATGTCACCCACGCGGTCGTTAATTCCTGGAAGAGTCTCAAACTCGCGACTCGCGCGCGTGTAATCCCCGTACAGGACAACCTTCATCCGCACAATCTCCTGGCTGAGCTTATAAGCGCCCGAAAGTACATCTTTTGGGGCGGCGGGCATGTCGAAGATTGCCAGGTTGACGCTTTTCAGTCGTTGCTCCAACTCTGACATTAATCCGTTAGCAGCGCTGACAGCCATGCTGAGCCCGGCAACCTTATTGTTGAATGTCACATTCTCCTGCAGATTCACTGGCAAGCTATGTTGTTCGAGCAACTTGCACTTGAAGTTGACCGGGCCGGCAAGCTCGGTAAGATTTCCATCCTCGTATTTCGAAAGAGACACCGTGTACTCGCCGGGCGGCGCCAGGTAACCCGCATCACTTCTGCCGAAAAGCTGATCGGGCGCCGGTGTGTACCGGTTATTGACAGGTGATGTCGTCACATAGCGAAAATCCCAGACGATCCGCTGCAGACCCTTGGTGGCGGAAGCCTTCAGGTGCCGGACTACATTACCCTGCTGGTCCCTGATCGTAAACAACAGATAGGGATCGGGTTGATTATCTTCGATCCGCAGTGAGTCCAGGCTGGGATAGAAAACTTTCTGTTTTTTCTCCAGCAGCGCCTTCTCGCGTTCCTGCCTTTTTGCCTTGAGCTTCTTGATCTCATCTTTCACATAATAAGTGAACACAGTGCCAACGGGCGGGTTAGGCGCACTATAGTAGTTGCTCCCAAGGTGTCCTTTGTCCCTTAAGCCCAGGGGGTAACGCTCCACGAAGATCAGGCTCTCCTTTACCGGAAACAGGATCGCTGGCTTGCCGAGATCCTCCTTTTTGAAGTTTCGCAGCACCGAATAATCATCGAGAACATAAAATCCCCTGCCGAAGGTCGCAAGCACCAGGTCGTTTTCCCGGCGCTGGATGTCCAGGTCGCGGACCGCGATCGTCGGCAAACCGGACTTCAGCTGGATCCAGCCCTGGCCACCGTTATTCGAGAAGAATACGCCGAACTCGGTACCCACGAACAGGAGGTTCGGGTCGACATGATCTTCAGCGATCGAATATACACTGCCGCGAACCGGAAGATTGGACTGGATCGCCCGCCACGTCTTTCCGGCATCCGAAGTTTTCAAAACGTATGGCTTGAAGTCACCGTAACGATGGTGGTTAAAGCATACGTAAGCAGTATTCCGGTCGTGAAGGGAAGCGATGACCTGATTGACATAACTTTGGGCGGGAACGCCGGGAATGTTATCGATCTTCAACCACGACTTTCCACCGTCAGAAGTATAATGGATCAGCCCATCGTCCGTGCCGGCCCAGAGCACATTCTCGTCAAACTTGGATTCTGCCACCGTGGTAAGTTGTCCATAAATGTCGGTGCTGCCGTTTTTAGCGATTGCGTCCACAGACCACACCCGCCCCATGACCTCGAGACGGTTGCGGTCAATGCCGCGGCTCAGGTCGGGACTGATGACTGTCCACGTGTTGCCCCGATCATCGGTGCGGAATAATTTATTCGCGCCAAAATACAACCGCGTGTTGCTGAACTGACTGATCAGCAATGGCGCATCCCAGTTCCAGCGGTAGGGGGCATCGCCCTCGCGTTCTGTCGGACGGATCCCGAGATATTCGCCGCTCTTTCTATCGAAACGAACCAGTCCCCCATACTGGCTCTGCGCGTAAATTATGTCGGGATTTGATTGATCGACCTGGGTCTCAAATCCGTCGCCAAGCGAAGTAACGTACCAGTCGGAGTTGACGATCCCGTTTGCGGATGTCGTCCGGCTTGGACCACCGAGACTGAGGTTGTCCTGGGTCCCGCCGTGAACACTGTAAAACGGAAAGGCATTGTCCGTCGAAACTTTGTAGAACTGTGTGACTGGAAGGTTGGACTTGTAGTCCCAGCTCTTCGCGAAGTCCCACGTCTCATAAATCCCGCCATCGCATCCAACCAGCAAATGGTTTGCGTCCTTAGGATCAATCCAGATACAATGGTTGTCAATATGCTTGTTCAGCTCGCCGAGGTTGGAGACAGTTTTTCCGCCGTCATGACTGACCTTGTAGTATGTGTCGGTTATAAAGATCCGGTCGACATTCGTCGGATCACAAACGATCTCGTTGTAATAATTCCCGGATGTGTAAAATGAACTCCGCTTCTCCCAGTTGGCGCCGCGGTCACTGCTTCGATAGATTCCACCCTTGTCGTCTTTCGCTTCGACCACGGCAAACAGAATGTCGGGGTTGACCATACTGATCGCAAGGCCAATACGGCCGAGTTCACCACCAGGCAATCCCCCCTCCAGTTTTTGCCAGGTTTTCCCGCCGTCCGTTGTCTTGAACAAAGCCGACTCGGGCCCGCCGCCGATGTAGGTGAACACTTTCCGCATGCGTTGGTGGAAAGCGGCGTAAAGAACGTTCGGGTCCCGCGGATCCATAACCAGATCGTTGCAGCCCGTGTACGCGCTCACGGCCTTCACCGCCGTCCACGTTGCTCCACCGTCAACCGATTTGTAAACACCCCGTTCGCCGCCTTCACTCCATACGGGACCATAGGCCGCCACGTAGACCGTGTTCACGTCGGTCGGATGGACGATGATCTCCGCGATGTGTTCGGAGTTTTTCAACCCCATGTTTTTCCA
>DASPNN010000181.1:0-5562 GCA_035626495.1 Chryseosolibacter sp. | reverse complement strand
GGGTTTTTACAATCCGGAAAGAAAAGTGACCGAGTTTGAAATGAAGTTATGATTCAAGGACCGCCGATACCGTCGGTCTTTTCTTTTGATATGCCGCTTCCGCCCTGATTACACGTGACAGTACAGTACATGATGGCTATCAAGCGCCGGTTTATAACATTACGGCTGTTTTGTAACTTGTCATAAACTATTGTTTCATGGGCGTTGTCCTGGGTGTCGTATTTCATTTTCTGGGCGGATTTGCATCGGGAAGTTTTTACATGGCTTTTAAGAAGGTGCGCGAGTGGTCATGGGAATCGTATTGGGTGATCGGTGGTATTTTCTCCTGGCTTGTAATTCCTCCGGTTGCAGCTGCGCTCACATTGCCGGGATTTTCTCAGCTGATCTCCGAAGCAGATGGAACGGTTAAGGGACTTACCTACCTGATGGGCGTGCTGTGGGGAATCGGCGGACTGACGTACGGGCTCGGTATACGCTACCTGGGCATGTCTCTCGGAAATTCGGTCATCCTGGGTTACTGCGCCGCATTTGGATCGCTGATTCCCCCGATCTTCTACAATTTGTATCCGCAGGAAGGGAAGGTTTCATTTAGCGAAATGATGTCTTCGGAGGGCGGGCGGCTTGTATTGCTGGGCGTCCTCGTTTGCCTCGCCGGGATATTTATATGCGGGCAGGCAGGAATGATGAAGGAGAAAGAACTGCCGGAAGCGCAAAAGAAAAAAAGTATTGCAGAGTTCAATCTCGTTAAGGGGCTTGTGGTAGCTACGATATCGGGAATCCTAAGCGCGTGTTTCAATTTCGGAATCGAAGCTGGCAAGCCCATGGCTGAAGCTGCAGTGCGTGCTGGCAACAACCCGTTGTTTCAGAACAATGTTACTTATGTGGTTCTTTTGTGGGGAGGCTTGACGACGAATTTCATCTGGTCTCTGTTGCTGAATGCGAAAAACAAATCGTTCGGAGACTATGTGGATGGACGGAAGCCATTGGGCGTAAACTATTTGTTTTCAGCCATCGCAGGAACCACGTGGTTTATGCAATTTTTTTTCTATGGTATGGGAGAGAGCAAGCTTGGCAATGGAGCCAGCTCCTGGATACTGCACATGGCGTTTATCATTTTGGTTTCAAATGGATGGGGATTGAGCCTCAATGAATGGAAAGGGGTGTCCCGCCGGACCAAAACAACCATTGGCATAGGGATATTGACGATCCTGGCATCCGTCATCCTTGTAGGCTATGGAAATTCGATTGCCGGTTAAGTTTTAAATATTGGTACTATGAGCGCGATTACGGAAACAAAATTCAAACATGTCAGCTATTTGTGGGATGCTCAAAAGGCGTCCTCGCTTGGCAATGATGAAGTGGCTTTATTGATCTACCGGTCCAACTTGCTGGGCGCCGACCTGCGTCTTACCAATTACGGCGGCGGGAATACGTCATGCAAGGTGATGGAGAAGGACCCCTTGACCGGGACCGATACCGAGGTCATGTGGGTGAAGGGTTCCGGCGGCGATCTGGGTACATTGAAGAAAAGCGGGCTTGCTGCTTTGTATGTTGACCGGTTGCGCAGCTTGGAGCGCATTTATCGCGGGTTGAAATTTGAAGATGAAATGGTCGCGTTGTTCAATCATTGCATTTACGATTTGAATTCCAAGGCTCCTTCGATTGATACACCCCTCCACGCGTTTCTACCCTTCAAACACATCGATCATTTACATCCGGATGCAGCCATTGCCATTGCTGCGGCCTCGGATGGAAAGCGTATAACCCAGGAGTTGTTTCATGGAAATATTGGCTGGGTCGAATGGCAGCGCCCTGGGTTTGACCTTGGTCTCAAGCTGCGCGATTGCCTGGACAGAAACCCCGGTATCCGCGGCATCATGCTTGGCTCACACGGTTTGTTTACCTGGGGGGATACCGCATACGAGAGCTATGTCAACACACTGGAAGTCATCGAACGGTGCGCTGCCTACCTGGAAGAGAACTACAAACGCCGGCCCGTTTTTGGCGGCGCGCGTGTGAAAAGCGCTTCCGCGGATGAAAGTAAAGAACAGGCGGCACGGCTGGCACCGATCCTTCGCGGCTTTTGCTCCACCCACCACAGTATGGTCGGACATTTTACAAATGACCCGCGCGTACTAGAGTTCGTCAACTCCAACGACCTTTACCGCCTAGCCGCAATGGGGACAAGCTGTCCGGACCATTTTCTGAGGACCAAGATCAGCCCGCTGGTGCTGGAACTCGGTGTCGCCGAAGATCTTTCCGAGGTACCGGCAGTCAAGGCGAAATTGTCTCCGGCCTTTGATCAATACCGGGCGATGTACAAGCAGTACTACGAAAGCTGCAGGCACGCGAACAGCCCTGCCATGCGCGATCCAAACCCGGTAGTCATCCTATACCCGGGGGTGGGCATGTTTACCTTTGCAAAAGACAAGCAGACTGCACGCGTTGCCGCGGAATTTTACATCAATGCGATCAACGTCATGCGTGGGGCCGAAGCGATTTCGAAATACACTTCACTCCCCAGGCAGGAGGCGTTTGATATTGAGTATTGGCTTCTCGAGGAGGCGAAACTCCAACGCATGCCCAGGCCAAAACCTTTGTCTGGACGAGTTGCCCTCGTCACAGGCAGCGCGGGCGGCATTGGAAAAGCGGTGGCGAAAAAATTTGCTGAGGAGGGGGCCTGTGTGGTGCTTAGCGACAACGACCCCGCACGCCTTGGCCAAGCCGAAGACGAGTTCAAAAAGCTGTACGGGAAGGACGGATTCGCCGCGGTTACCATGGATGTCACCAGTGGCAGCGATATTCGCGCTGCTATGAAGGCAGCTTGTCTGGCCTTTGGCGGCATTGACCTTGTCGTCAACAATGCGGGCTTATCGATTTCAAAATCGCTCCAGGATCACACGGAGCGCGATTGGGATATTCTTTATGATGTGCTCGTCAAGGGACAATTCATGGTAAGCCAGGCTGCCGTCGAGATCATGCGTAAGCAGGCGATGGGTGGCGACATCATAAATATTGTTAGCAAAAATGCACTGGTGTCCGGTCCGAACAACGCCGGTTATGGATCGGCGAAAGCCGCACAGCTGCATCTCAGCCGACTAAACGCCGCCGAACTTGGCGCCGATCGCATCCGTGTCAACGTGGTGAACCCCGATGCCGTGATTGCCGACAGCAAAATCTGGGCGGGGGCGTGGGCTGAAGGCCGGGCAAAAGCGTACGGGGTGAAGGTTGAAGAATTGCCGGCCTTTTACGCAAAGCGTACCTTGCTTAATGAAATCATACTCCCGGAAGACATCGCGAATGCCTGCTTCGCACTCGTGGGCGGGTTGCTCAACAAGTCAACCGGGAATGTCATCAACGTCGATGGCGGCGTCGCCGCCGCATTTTTACGATAACTTTCAACCAACGAAATTGACTGCGATGGTAATCGAAAAATACAGAATCGATAATCACAATGCGGACGCGCACAAATCGCATCGGCAGAAATTCGCTCATCTGAAGGACCAACACAACGTCGATGGCATCATCGAAAAGCTCATGCAGTTCCAGGTGGCGATTCCCAGCTGGGCGCTCGGCACCGGTGGAACCCGCTTTGGAAGATTTCCAGGCGGAGGAGAGCCACGGACGCTCGAGGAAAAAATCGAAGACATCGGTCTGCTGCACGCGCTAAACCGGTCCAGCGGAGCGATCTCTCTTCATATTCCCTGGGACATCCCGAAAAATGCCGAGGGAATAAAATCGTTGGCGGCTCAACTCGGCATCAGATTCGATGCGGTGAACTCGAACACGTTTCAGGACCAGAAAGATCAGCACCACAGCTACAAGTTTGGTTCGTTGCAACACGTGCGCAAAGCCGTCAGAGACCAGGCCATTGCGCACAACATCGAGGTGATCGAATATGGAAAAGCGCTCGGGTCGCAGTCGATCACGGTATGGCTATCTGATGGCTCGTGTTTTCCCGGGCAGTTGAATTTCCGGCGGGCATTCAAAAACACGCTCGAAGGTCTGGAGCAAATTTATGCTGCCCTGCCTGCAGACTGGAAAATGTTTGTCGAATACAAAGCGTTTGAGCCAAACTTTTACTCCATGACGGTTGGCGACTGGGGACAGGCGCTGCTCTACGCATCGAAACTTGGACCCAAGGCATTTACACTCGTAGACCTCGGGCATCACTTGCCCAACGCCAACATCGAACAGATCGTCTCATTGCTGTTAATGGAGGGTAAACTCGGCGGGTTTCATTTCAACGATTCCAAATACGGCGACGATGACCTTACGGTGGGCTCCATCAACCCCTATCAGTTGTTTCTAATCTTTCATGAGCTTGTCGAAGGGCTCGATGCGCGGAAAATGAACCATGCAAACGGCCTCGCCTGGATGATCGACGCTTCTCACAACGTAAAAGACCCCCTGGAAGACCTCATTCAATCGGTGGAGGCGATCAAGATCTCCTACGCGCAGGCATTGCTCGTTGACCAGGCATTGCTCGAATCGGCACAGAATGAAAACGATGTGGCCCTGGCGCAGGAGGTCCTGCAAAATGCTTTCCGCATGGATGTCCGTCCCCTTGTGGCGGAGGCGCGGCTGCGCAGCGGCGGCGCCCTTGACCCCATCGGCCTGTTCAGGCACGCGCGGGTCCGCGCGGAGCTTCTTCGCCAACGCGGTTCGCAAACAGTGGCCACAGGGTTGTAATCATGGCCACACCTGTCATTGCGATATTCGACATTGGGAAGACCAACAAAAAGGCACTACTTTTTGATCAATCATATCGTGTGGTTTATGAAACTTCCGCACGACTCGAAGAGACCACAGACGAAGACGGGGACCCGTGCGAAGACGTGGACGCGCTTACGAAATTTATTTACGCTTCGTTGGATGAGCTTTTCGACGATTCCCGATGGGAGGTACGCGCGGTGAATTTTTCCGCTTATGGTGCAAGCTTCGTCTGCGTCGATGCGGCGGGCATCCCGGTTTGTCCGCTGTATAATTATCTGAAACCTTACCCGCCGGAACTGTCGCGGCAATTTTATGACCGGTACGGTGGAGAGCAGGAATTTTCTGCGGCTACCGCATCGCCCGTATTGGGCAGCCTCAACTCCGGAATGCAACTGTTCCGGATCAGACAGCGGCATCCGGAAGTCTTCAAGCGCATCCGGTACGCGCTTCATTTGCCCCAGTACCTGAGTTTCCTCCTGTCGCGCAAACCTGTCAGCGACATCACGAGCATTGGATGTCACACGAACCTGTGGGACTTCCGGCAAGGCACGTACCATGAATGGGTCTCCCGGGAAGGGATCATGGAAAAACTCGCTCCGCCAGTGTGGCCGTCGGAGAGATTTCAAGCACATTACAAAGGCCGTACGCTGATCGTCGGTGCCGGGTTGCACGACAGCTCCGCGGCATTGATTCCCTACCTGAAAAGTTTCTCTCAGCCTTTTATCTTGCTTTCTACGGGGACATGGAATATTTCATTAAACCCGTTTAACAATGCGCCCCTCACAGCCGAGGAACTGGCGCAGGATTGCCTGTGCTACCTCACCTACGAGGGCAAGGCGGTGAAGG
>DASPNN010000180.1:0-5073 GCA_035626495.1 Chryseosolibacter sp. | reverse complement strand
CCAACCTGGCTGGTGAAAGGCCGTTCCCCGACATAATTTCTCTTAGTGATCATGCTCGTGGAAAAGATCACTTTGTCCTGTAGAAAGCGATCCCAAATCAGATCCTCATTTTCGCGCGCGCCTTTGATCTCGCTGGGTGTGTACCAGACGAACACACTATCGGGAACGCATGGCAGCATGTGTTTGGCAAAATAGAACGACTTGCCGTAAGCGATCATTTCAGCCAGCACCGTTTTGTCATTGAGATCCGTTGCGTTGCGCTTGGCGTCGATCCCATACAGCAGCATGCAGGACGGGACAATGTCTTCCGGATCGTAACGCCGCAGAATATACTCGTACATTTGCGGGCGGTATTTCCCTTTTCTGCCCAGGTAAAAATCGAGGCTGATAATGATCAGTGTGTCGCTCACAAGCATGTCTGAATCGAGACCGGAGACGACCGTCTGGACTTTAGGTGGGTTGAAATCCGGATAATAATGTTTAAGGTTTGTAAATGCCTCCGTGAACTGCCTTTCAAGGTCGCTGTGATCCCCGAAGATGCGTTTCGTTTCCATGTAGAGCGTATCCATGTTGCGATTGTTGAACTTGCGCATCAGCGATTGTACGAACACCGAGTCGTCCGGGTATTCTCCGCGCCGGAAAATGTAATCGCGGAGCCCCGGTTGGCGGGAAAGCAGGCTTAAGAGTTTACGTTTTGATGAGATGTTGATCAGTGAGTCCTGAAAATGTTCGAAGTGTACCGACACGTTTTCTGAAACATCGGGCTGGACCGCGCACTTTTCCTCCTCACCGCGTTCACACGCGAAAAGAGCAGCGAGAACGAGCACGTAGAGAATTTTTTTCATGCGCAAATATATAGGAGAAATCGGAACGTGATATTCAGTTCGTGTTGTGCACCTTATTTTTCCGTTTCAAATGAAATTTTATCTGAGGGAGTAGTTCTGGTGAGTCGAAGGCTGCGTGTCTTGCCGTTGACGGTGACGTGCACCAGATTCGACTGGTCCTCGTGAATTCCGGTGAGGATGTCGTTGTGAATCGTGATGGTTTTGAATTTTCTGATATTGGGCACTTCAATATAGAAAATGAATGCGTCGGACTCCGTTTCATGACCGAGATATTCGAACTTTTGAAGCCGGTTGTCGAGCAAAACCCTGAAATGTTGCTTGAGGTAGCTGTCCGCCATTTCTTTTCTCAGACCTTTTGCGGGATCCATGACATCCAGCTCCGGCTGGCCGAGATGCTCACGCAGGGCAAGCTCGAAGTCATCCATAAAAACGCGCATCATGATTTCCAGCCGCTTGTCACTCTGATCAAACTCAATCTCCGTCACCGTAACGTGGATAGGATGTGCCAGCAGCACGAGTGTCAGGGATTTTATATAAATGGTGATGAAGGACAGATGGATCATATATTTTTTACCAATGGCAGAACCCGCAGCAAATTACTTTCCAGGATGTCGGCGCACATACTGCTAGATGTCAAAAATTTTTGTATAACACCAAATTTAAACCGGCTGGATACAAAATTAAACCTTATAATTGGGGCCTTAAATCCGACCGTCTTTTTGAATGAGTGAATTCCGTCTTTATTTCGATATAGGCCGCGACCATATACTTGATTATCAGCTCGGTTATGATCACATCCTTTTCGTTGTCGCGCTTGCGGCACTCTATACATTGCGCGATTGGAAACAGGTGCTGGTTCTGGTGACAGCGTTTACCATAGGGCATTCGATCACTCTTGCTCTGGCCACCCTCCAGGTGATCCGCGTCAACACAGCCGTCGTTGAATTCTTAGTGCCGGTAACTATTTTTATCACCGCCGTTTCGAATATGTTCCGCAAAGAAGAAGCGCTCAGCGGCAGGACCGTGCAGATTAATTATTTATACGCCCTTTGCTTTGGCTTGATTCATGGTGTTGCGTTCTCGACTTATCTGCGCAGCATGCTTGGAAAAGACCGGAACATTGTATCCCAACTATTAGCCTTTAATCTGGGATTAGAGTTTGGACAAATAATTATTGTTGTCTTATTGCTTATTTACTGTTTTATATTGGTCGATCTGTTTGGTGTCGCGCGCAGGGACTGGAGGCTGGTGATCTCGTCGGCAGTGGCGATCCTCGCTATGCTTCTGATGCGTGAGAAAGCGTTTTGGTAAAAGACCATTGTTGAATTTTGACTCATTTAACCTAATTGAAAATCATACTTATGAACCGTTTAATTTTAGTCCTTTGTTTGGTTTCCTTGCAGGCCGCGTGGGCCCAGGAGTCACCGAAGTGGCAGGGAAAATTCGAACAATTGGATCAGCAGCTGCCCACGCCCAATGAATACAGGACGGGCTCCGGCGCGCCCGGGCCCCGGTACTGGCAGCAAAAAGCAGATTATGTGATGAGCATCGAGCTCAACGATGACAACCAGACCATCATTGGCACCGAAACAATTACCTACACCAACAACTCACCGGATATTCTCAAATACTTGTGGCTTCAACTTGATCAGAACATACTCTCCGAAGAGAATACACTCAAATCCACCACTACCGGAGCGTTGAAGGATTCTTCCGCTGCGAAATCCTTCGCGACCGAAGTCTCCGATTTCAAGGCCGGCTTCAACGTCAAATCCGTCAAGGACATCACCGGGAAGGCGATGCCATTTTTTATTAATAATACGATGATGCGTGTCGATCTCGCACAGCCCCTGCGCACCGGGGAAAAAGTTTCTTTCAATATCGATTGGTCTTTCAACATTGTTGACCGAAGCGTCTTCGGCCAGCGAAGCGGTCTGGAATATTTTCCGGAAGACGGAAATTACATTTACGCGATTGCCCAGTTCTTCCCCAGAATGTGTGTCTATGACGACTACGAAGGATGGCAAAACAAACAATTCCTCGGGCGCGGGGAGTTTACACTTCCTTTCGGAGACTACAAGGTGAAGCTTACCGTCCCGGCGGACCATATCGTTGCGGCCACCGGTGTTTTGAAGAACGCGCCGGAAGTACTGGCAAAGACCGAACTCGAACGATTCGAAAAAGCAAAGACCTCTTTTGACAAGCCGGTCATTATCGTTACGCAGGCCGAAGCCGAGGCTAAGGAGAAAATACGCTCCAAGGCGAAGAAGACTTGGGAGTTTCACGCCGAAAATGTCCGCGACTTTGCATTCGCTACGTCGCGCAAATTCATCTGGGATGCCCAGGCAGTAAGGATCGGCAACAAGACTCCGCTCGCTATGTCGTATTATCCGAAGGAGGGAAACCCGCTGTGGGAGCAAGAGTCAACCAAAGCCGTGAAGAATACGCTGGAAATTTATTCCAAATACACCGTGGACTATCCCTACCCCGTCGCTATTTCCGTTCATACGGCCAGCATCGGAATGGAATACCCCATGATCTGCTTCAACTTTGGACGCCCGAAAAAAGATGGGACGATTACACCGCAGCTCAAGCAGGGTATGATCGGCGTGATCGTACATGAGGTTGGCCATAACTTTTTCCCGATGATCATCAACAACGATGAGCGCCAAAGCACCTGGATGGACGAAGGTGTCAACAGCTTTGTGCAGTTAATGACCGAGCTGGAGCGCTACCCGGAAATCGACTGGTCACGCGGGAAACCAGGCTCCATGGTCAACTATTTCAAAGGCGACAAGAACCTGATGCGACCCCTTATGACAAATTCCGAGCAGGTCATCCAGTTCGGGCCGGAGCAATATGCAAAAGCGGCTACCGCGTTGTATGTGCTGCGCGAAACCGTTATGGGCCCACAACTTTTCGACAAGGCTTTCAAGGAATATTGCCAGCGATGGGCCTTCAAACATCCCAAGCCGGCCGATTTCTTCCGCACCCTCGAAGACGCCTCAGCAGTCGACCTCGATTGGTTCTGGAAAGGGTGGTTTTACACCACCGATGTTTGTGACCAAACCCTCGAGCAGGTCAAATGGTTCAAGATGAGAAAGCAGGAGACCGATATCGAAACAAAAGACGTAAAGACAAAAAAAGGCGACCTGGCCACCAACGCAGGTGATACCAGGCAGGAGAACTTTGACAATGGCCCCGAGTTTTTCTCATTGGTGGAAACGAAACCTCAGTACTATGGCGAGTTTCTCAGTCGAGTTGACGACAAGGCCATCATGCAAAAGCTCGAAAACAAAAACATCTACGAGATCACGGTTTCAAACAAAGGCGGGCTGGTGATGCCGGTTATCATCGAGTGGACCTATAAGGATGGAACCAAGGAGCTGGAGAAGATTCCGGCCGAAATCTGGCGCATTAACGAAAATAAGGTCAGCAAGGTATTTGTCAAAGACAAAGAGGTCGTTAACGTCATGCTGGATCCAAACCTTGAAACCGCAGATGTCAATATCACGGATAATATTTTTCCGAAGCCGCCGAAAGATTCGAAGTTCGATGAGTTTAAAAAGAAAACGAATTAACGGCAGCTTCATCCAAGACTCCAATTTATGAAACTAGTAAAGTTGATATCGTTTTGCACTTTGGCCTTCGTTACAGTCGCTCAGGTGAGTGCGCAGGAAAAATGGCAAGGAAAATTCGAACAGCTCGGCGAGGCATTGCCCACGCCGAATGGCTATCGCACGGCATCGGGTGCGCCCGGCCCCGCTTACTGGCAGCAGCGCGCCGACTATGTGATTAACGTAGAAGTTGATGACAACACGCAAATGCTGACAGCATCGGAAACCGTCACATATTATAACAACGCGCCCGAGCCCTTGAACTTCCTGTGGCTGCAGCTAGACCAGAATGTGTTCGCGCCCGACAACATGACCGACCAGACAAAGACCGGGGTTGTCAAAGACTCTGTTCCGGCGGGATTTCTCGGATATGTTTCCGGCATTACCCCTTCTGATTATAAAGGCGGATACACCATCAAGTCAGTGAAGGATGCTTCAGGCAAGACACTTCCTTACACCATCAATAACACGATGATGCGTGTGGACCTGCCGGCGCCGTTGAAGACGGGTGAGAAATTTGTGTTTTCCGTCGACTGGTCCTACAAAGAGTACGACCGGCAGATCTTCAACGGGCGGGGTGGTTATGAATTCTTCCCGGAAGATGGCAATTA
>DASPNN010000179.1:0-3526 GCA_035626495.1 Chryseosolibacter sp. | reverse complement strand
ACCTGCAGATCCATCCCTCCACCACCGATACGCGTCAGGCCATCGCGTCCCTTTTCGGGTCCGGATTTCTGCTTTTCGTCGGCGGCGATGTACTTGACCAGGATGTCTTTGCGCGCCGTGCCCTTTATCGTGATCGATCCGTAATTAAGATGCGCTTTCAGTTTCGCACGTTTCGAAGGATCACTCAGCGGAACGGTGATCTCGTTGTTTCCCTGCGCCGATGAGATCGAACTGGTGATTAGCAGCAGACCGATGGCGATCAGACCTATTCCCAGTACCAATATTTGCTTTTTCATTGTTGTATTCAGTTTAACACTTGTTGTAAATTATTTTTCCTTCAGGTACACATTGCCATTGAACGTTTCGAAATCGAGGAACACCCCTCCTTTTCCGACCTGATAGCGGTTACCGGTCACTTTGAATCGGATGCCTTCGCCTTTTTCGCTTTTTTCAACCTTCGCGGGCAGCGGTTTGATTTCATCGATGTTCGTGTAGAAGTCGCCATTGAAGCTTTCAAAGCTCAGGTCGGCCGCCAGCCCCTTCATGAACAGGGCGTTGATGTCACCGTTCAGGGTATAAAACCTGCACTCGTCGAGCGGGTTGACAGTATAGTCGATGTCGACGTCGCCGTTGATCGTATGGGCATCGACCTGGCTTGCCAGATCCGTCAAACGAATACTCCCGTTGACATTGTTCACCCGGACGGCGCCGCGAACCTTTTCGACTGTGATGTCGCCGTCGTTTACCGTCGAGAGAATAATGTTCACCCCGCGCGGGACCTTGACTGTGTAATTCATTTTATGGTCGTACGTCTTGTCATTGTTACACGACCCGTTGTTACAATTCCAGTTATAGCCCCAGCCGTTGTAGTTCCAGCGGTTTTTTTCGCGGGCGCTTTTGTTCTGTCCGAACGGCATACATCCATCCTGGGTGTAAAAGATCAATGTGTCTGCCCGGTCGATGATGCCGAGCTGTATTTCCTGTTTGCCTTTTTCAAGACGTGCCTCTGTTTTGCCATGCACGTATTTATTGACTTCCACAATCACCTTGTCGCCCTCGTAGCCGGCCACTTTGATGTGCCCGTTGATGTTGGCGATGAGGACGGTGTTCGCACTGGATTTTTTCTCAAAAGACATTTCCTTTTTTATCGTTTCTTCAAAGCTCTGGCCCATGGCTATTGCATGTACCAGCGTTATGACGACGATGATGGTAGTTTTCATAATCTTAGCTTAATACTTTAATACTTTCTTTAATGCGGTCTTTGACTTCTTCCGGGGTTTTATCCGACTGAATGATTTTTTGCAGTTCGCGGATCGATTTCTTTTCCTGGATCTGTTCCATCAATTCGGCGAGCGCCATCTGAACGAGTGGCGAATCCTGCCTGCCGATCGAGCGGATGAGCTCGGTGCGGACCGACACATCTTTTGCATAGGGCACCAGCGCTTCCAGCGCCGCCAGGCGTACGTTGACATTTTCGTCGCTGTTCAGGGTCTGGATAAGCGCTCCTGTCACTTTGTTGCTTACCTGGTGCATTTCCTGTGTAAGGTTCACAGCCTTCAGCCGTTCTGTGGCAGATTCCTTTTCAAGCAATGATAGCATCATCATTTCGCGCAGTTGAGCGAGCTCGTTGGTTACGCGTGCATACTGAACGTCCGGACCAGGAGCAGGCTTGACCCAATAACCCACAGCGATTCCAATGACCAGGGCAATGGAAGCAAACGCCAGCTTGGGCGCGAACTCGGGCCATGAGAAAAACTGCGACCATGAAAACCCGGAGCGGGCTTGTCGCTTCTGAAGGGCAAGCATTCGGTAAAAACGGTCGTCGAGATCCGCCGAAGGAGATGGAAACTCGATCGAGTCAAGCTTCTGTCCCACTGGGGCGAGCGCTTCAAGCGTAGCGGGGTCGACCTGACCTGCCTCGATGAGCCGCTCGAACTCCAGCTGCTCGGCTGTTGTCAGGTTGCCTGCATTAAACTTTTGAATTAGGTCCCGAATGTGCATGTCGTTCATAACTACAGGTGCTTTTCCAATTGCTGATAAACTTCTTTCAATTCCTGGAGTGCGCGGAAGACTTTTACCTTTACGGCGCCTTCCGTGCAACCGAGGATCTCTCCGATCTCTTTGTATTTCTTGTCCTGGAACTTGCTTAACAGGAGGATTTCGCGTTTATCCTCCGGCAGTCGCTCCATCGCCAGGGTGAGCATGTCGAGCTCTTCATCGTGGTGGAACTGGGTTGCCCGGTTTTCATCTGTTCCCAACCTTTCTTCCCAGCTGTCCAGGGACTCTTTGTTCTTCCACTTATTTTTCCGGAAATGGTCGTGGTTGACGTTACGGGCGATGTGGAACATCCACGTTTTGAAGTCGCCCTCTCCGCGGAAGAGGTAGCGATACTTCAGGATCCGGAAGAAAACGTTTTGCACCAGGTCCTCACACAGTTCCGGATCCCGCGTCATGCCATAAAAAAAACCAAACAAAGGCTTTTTATATCGCTCAAAGAGCAGACCGAGCTTATCGATATCGCCATCTTTCACCTTGAGCATCAAGGCATTATCAGTTAATGCGTTCAAATCCGGTGTATTCGTTTTCAAGATGGGAAACTCATGTTATGGGACATGGTTACAAGGTAAATCAAGATTCTTTGAAATATGCAATCGACGCGGGCGGGCATCCCGGACCTGAATGCTTTGACCGGATTGAAACCGACCGGCAATATGATGGGTGGCAAAAAAAAAAGCAGGCCGGAACCTGCTTTTTCTTAGGAAAAATAAAGTCTGATATCTTACAGCGCACCCAACTCGTGGAGACGGTTACGCTCGTTTTGCAATTCTCGTGAAAGCTTTGTCTGTTTGTCCATCGCTTTGCGCTTATAGTCTTCGTATTCTCTGCTGATGGAATTGGCAAGTTCCGCCTTTTCATTCAAATTCTTGCGCATCAGCTTTAGGGTGTAAACAATGATGGCAATTGTCAGGGCGAGTCCCAGGATGATGACTCCCACAATAGCGGCAAAAACTCCTTTATCGAAGTTGATGCCCAGCACTTTGATGTGGGTACTCGCATAAACGATATCCTGCATGGACGCTTCCTTCGATTTCAGCGTTTCGATATTCTGGTTGAGATCAGCCTGCAGCTTGTTCACATTGGCATGTGCATTGCGAATAGCCGCCTGCTTTGCTTGCAGTGAGTCGACAACAATTTTCCACCATGCGTCCAGCAGGTTCTCTTTAATAACTTTGTAATCCTGGTAATTCTGGGATTTGGTCTTCATGAGCAGGTAGCGCTCGCGAAGGGTCTGATTGTCATTTTTCAATGCATCTGTAGCAGTTTGAGCGGCAGCACCACCAACGGTCAAAACACAGATCAACAAAAGTGCGATATGCTTCATAGGGCGTCTTGAATAATTTAGTACAAAACTACCCCGCACCCCTTTTGGTTCCTAAAGGCAACGAGCGAGTGGAATAAAAATTCGCCAAACGCTTGCCAACGACCGACAGAAAAATAGTTATGACTTTTTTCGGAAGATAAGATC